>NZ_JBXAFK010000009.1:0-71136 GCF_058793055.1 Pseudomonas sp. MPR-R2A5 | reverse complement strand
CACTCGTAGCTCAGCTGGATAGAGTACTCGGCTACGAACCGAGCGGTCACAGGTTCGAATCCTGTCGAGTGCACCATTTAAGAGTCAGTTGCAGTAATGCAGGTGGTTCGGCTTCAACCAGTTGTGATCTGGTCTAAAAACACAATCTGCACTCGTAGCTCAGCTGGATAGAGTACTCGGCTACGAACCGAGCGGTCACAGGTTCGAATCCTGTCGAGTGCACCATACAAACAAAAAGCCCGCCTAGTGCGGGCTTTTTGCCGTCTGGGGTTTATGTGGAATGTGTTCTTTTTCTCCAGCCCCATGTGTTTTCCTCCCGGGCTGCGTCGTCGCAGTTCATAGATGCGGCTAATGCTGAGCTTTGACTCGCAAGCGCTTGTTCTTTCCAGTTTTTTGACGTTAAAAATGGCCGGGCGGTGTATCATTGCGCCCGTCAGCCCCGCCGGGGCTTATGGAATACCTCCATGGACTTACCCAGTAGTTACTCAGTATCCCGTTTTACCAATCATGAATTGACTGATTGATCCTTCCGGCGTGCCCCGCTGCTGGGAGTGGAGTTCGCCTATGACCGAAGTAGAAGTAAAGAAAACACAAGAAAGCCTGCAGGATCGCCTGGCTCAAGTCATCGAGCTGCTGCAGCGCCAGCGCGTGGTCGAAGACCTCACGCACCGCCAGGAAGGTCCGAATCACGACCGCGTCGAAAACCTGGTTCACCGGCAAAACCTCGTCGAATTGCAGCGCAAGCTCGATGACCTGCACTCTGCCGACGTCGCCTATATCCTTGAAGCCTTGCCGCTGGACGATCGACTGACCCTCTGGCAACTGGTCAAGGCTGATCGCGACGGCGACATCCTCCTCGAAGTATCCGATTCGGTGCGCGAAACCCTGATCGCCGACATGGACGATCACGAGCTCCTGGCCGCAGCCAGGGAGATGGACGCCGACGAACTGGCTGACCTGGCGCCTGAGCTGCCCCGTGACGTTGTCCATGAGCTGATGGAGGCCCTCGACGGCCAGCAGCGTGAGCGAGTGCGCTCTGCGTTGTCCTATGACGAGGATCAGGTTGGCGCCCTGATGGACTTCGAGATGGTCACCATCCGCGAAGACGTCAGCCTGGAAGTGGTATTGCGTTATCTGCGTCGCTTGAAAGAACTGCCAGGCCACACCGACAAGCTCTTCGTGGTCGACTACGAAGGCATTCTCAAGGGGGTGCTGCCGATCAAGCGCCTGCTGGTCAACGACCCAGAGAAGAAAGTGGCCGATGTCATGGCCAGCGACCCGGTGAGTTTCCATCCGGACGAAGATGCCTACGATGCAGCCCAGGCGTTCGAGCGCTACGACTTGATCTCTGCCCCGGTGGTCGACAAGAACGGCAAGCTGATCGGTCGTCTGACCATCGATGAAATGGTCGACCTGATTCGTGAGGAAAGTGAAACCGAAGTCCTCAACATGGCGGGTCTGCGTGAAGAGGAAGATATTTTTGCGTCGGTCTGGCGTTCATTGCGTAACCGCTGGGCCTGGCTGGCCGTCAACCTGATTACCGCTTTTATTGCTTCAAGGGTGATCGGGTTGTTCGAAGGCTCTATCGAGAAATTGGTGGCCTTGGCGGCACTGATGCCGATCGTAGCGGGTATTGGCGGCAACTCCGGCAACCAGACCATCACCATGATCGTGCGCGCCATGGCGCTGGACCAGGTGAACACCGGCAATACCTCACGCCTGATGCGCAAGGAGCTGGCGGTAGCGCTGATCAACGGCGTGGTGTGGGGCGGGGTGATTGGTATTGTGGCTTACATGCTGTATGGCAGTTGGTCCCTGGGGGTGGTGATGACTGCCGCCATGACCCTCAATCTGCTGTTGGCTGCCCTCATGGGCGTGTTGATCCCCATGACCCTGGCACGCCTTGGGCGCGATCCTGCCATGGGCGCCAGCGTGATGATTACCGCCATGACTGACAGTGGTGGTTTCTTCATCTTCCTGGGGTTGGCAACCATCTTCCTGCTTTGATCGCCTTCCTGGCTGGCTTGTTGTAGTGAGGGGGCTTGTTCCCCTTCCAGCGCAAGCCAGTTTGCTCCAGCAATAATCCCCTTCCCAAATTCAAGGCAAAAAAAAGCCAGCACAAGGCTGGCTTCGGCTTTCAGGGGTAGATCAGTCGGCTTCTGCGGCCGCCTCGACATCGTGTGCAATAAGTGAGACGAGAGCATTTTGCTGGCGGTGGGAGAGCTGACGGAAACGCTGCAGCAGTTCGCGTTCGTGCAGTGACAGCTCTGGGCTGTCCAGGCGCATGCTCAACTCTTCACCCAACGCACCTTCCTGAATAAGGCTCTGTTCCAGGCGCGCGATGATTTCGGAGTTCATGCTGCGGTGATGATTGCGAGCCACCTCGGCAATGCGTTCCCGCATTCCGTCTGGCAGACGTACGACGAACTTGTCAGCCGTACGGCTGGAATAAATTGCCTGTTTCAATGGGCGCATATATTTAACCGGTTAGTTCAGGGGAGCGGTTTTTGGAATTGGCCGCAAGATGAGTGTTAAGACAAGGCTCACGACCAAAGTTCAACCTGAATTGCAAAGAGGCCGCATCATGCCTCAGATTTGCCAGTTCCTTGGCGTCAATTCTGTGACAAATATTGAACTGACTAAAGGCTTTATGCCAGCACTGATTTGCATTTTTGCGGACTGGTTGGAAAACTTTCCTGCAGAAGATCAGATTCGGCGATCTTCCCGCAGGCCTAGGCCGCAACAGGGTTTGAGGGCGCACATCCTATAGCAATGTGGCCTTTTGCCCCTAATCTTAAGACTAGTGGCAATTTGCCGATTTACTAGGCGAGGCGACATAAGGTAGGGCGAAACGCAGGCGAGCGATGCTTCAGCGCAGCACGGGATCGAATTTGATCCGGCGGCCCACAATCAGGGTCAGAACCAGGCATCCGGCGAACATGGCGCTGGCGATGAAGGCGATGGTTTGGCCGTCTTGGGAGGAGGTTTCCAGGCCGAGCAGACCGGTTACCAGGGTCAGGCACAGAAACAGCCAGGCAGATTTGGACATGAAGGCTTCCTCAGAATACCCAGTGTTCGGATGCAGGTGCTGCCTGTGTGCTCTGGGCCAGGCGAACCGGTGATTGCGGGTTGGCCGTCATCACTGCCAATTGCGGGCGTTGCTGCAGGTGGTGTGGAATGGCCTGGCTCACCTTGGCGTCGTCGTCGGTAGTCGGCGACTGCTGGAAGTGGAACATCACCAATACGGCCAGGGCCACGGTATTGAGGGCTAACAGAAGGGCACTGTTCATGGTCATGTTCTCCGTCGGTGACTGGGCCAAATTGGATTTTGTCGAAGAAGTATTGCAGATGCCGTGCCAAACTATTATTTCAATTAAATCAATGGTTTGAGGCTATTTTTAGGGGGCTGAGGGTTGCAAATTGCAATGCTGGCATTTTGGGGTAGTGCATTTTGCACGATGGCTTCGGCAACCCTGGTTTTACGAGGCGAAACCCTGCTCTTTCTGGCAGGCATGCGCCTACACTCAAAAAGCCCACGGACGACATGACAAATCCGACCTTGGCCGTTAACATGCACGCCGTCCGTCGCAGCGCCCATCGCTGCGACGGCTGTCATTTGTCCCAGTAGCTCAATTGGATAGAGCATCCCCCTCCTAAGGGGAAGGTTGGCCGTTCGAACCGGCCCTGGGACACCAGATTCAAAGCCCCGCACAGTGAACGCTGGCGGGGCTTTTTTGTGCGCGTAGAGTCTTTTCAAACTCAGGTCGAACCTTGCCGCTGATCGAGGTTCACAGCAGGTGCGTCGTGTATTTTTGCTAACGGTGTACCTCGCACGCCCCCCGGCAACGTCAGAGCTGTTGCCAATCAATTTAAACAAAATAATCCTCGGAAACAGCGCGTAGCGCCTGTCCGGACCCAACAACCCAGGACTATCATGCCGGTAGCCCTGACCCTCACTGCAAGGAGCCGCTCGGAACGCCGATGCGCCAGATCTGGAAATCTTTTCGAGCCCTTTATTTCGCCTCCTTGATGATGCTGATCGGCTCCGGCCTGCTCAGTACTTACCTCGCGTTGCGCCTGGCGGCTGACCATGTCGACAGCCTGTGGGTGGGCGCCTTGATGGCGGCCAACTATTTCGGTCTGGTGCTGGGCGGCAAGATCGGGCATCGCCTGATTGGCCGGGTGGGGCATATTCGTGCCTACGCCACCTGTGCGGGCATTGTCGGTGCAGCCGTGCTGGGCCATGGCCTGATCGACTGGCTGCCGGCCTGGATCGTGCTGCGGGTCATCGTGGGCTTGGGGATGATGTGCCAGTACATGGTTATCGAAAGCTGGCTTAACGAGCAGGCGGACGCCAGGCAGCGTGGCGTGGTGTTCAGTGGCTATATGATCGCGTCCTACCTGGGCCTGGTGTTGGGCCAACTGATCCTGGTGATGCATCCCCAGCTGGGCCTTGAGCTATTGATGCTGGTGGCGCTGTGCTTTGCCCTGTGCCTGGTACCCGTGGCCATGACCCGGCGTATTCACCCGGCGCCGCTGCATCCGGCGCCGATGGAGCCGCGCTTCTTTATCAAGCGGGTACCGCAGTCGTTGAGTACGGTGCTGGGGGCGGGGCTGATCGTTGGCTCGTTCTACGGCTTGGCGCCGCTGTATGCGTCCCAGCAGGGGCTGACTACCGAGCAGGTGGGTCTGTTCATGGGTAGCTGCATTTTTGCCGGTTTGGTGGTGCAGTGGCCGTTGGGCTGGCTGTCAGATCGCTATGATCGTGCGTTGTTGATTCGCTGCTTCGCCCTGTGTCTGGCGGTTGCGGCATTACCGTTGGCCATCCTGAGCAAGGTGCCGTTGGAGGTGCTGTTCGTGGCCGGGTTCCTGTGTTCGTTGGTGCAGTTCTGTCTGTACCCGCTGGCGGTGGCGTTTTCCAACGATCACGTTGAAGGTGATCGGCGGGTATCGCTGACAGCCATGCTGCTGGTGACCTACGGGGTCGGCGCCAGTATCGGGCCGTTGCTGGCTGGCGTAGTGATGAAACTATTTGGCAGTCAGATGCTGTACGCGTTTTTCAGCCTGTGTGCGCTGATCCTGGTGTGGCGTATCCGTCCTAAAGCCGTGACCAACCTGCATCAGGTCGATGATGCGCCCCTGCAGCACGTGGCCATGCCTGACAGCATGTCCAGTTCGCCGCTGGTGGCTGCACTTGACCCGCGGGTCGATGAGCAAGTGGTGCAAGAGCAGATGCAGACAGCTGCTGCTGAGCCTGAGCCTGAGCCTGAAGTCGACTCGGTACCACCGACAGATGAGCCGCCTTTCGAAGGACCGCCAGAACCTATAGGTCCGGATGAGCACCCCCATGACCTGAGCAGGGCACGCCCCTGAAAGCAAAAACGGGCAGATCCTGAAAGGGTCTGCCCGTTTTTTTGTCGCGATCTTCACACTTAGAAGTCGTCGTCCTTGTCGAAGCGTCGCGCTTCGCGTTGCAGTTGATACACAAATCGTTCGACCTGGCGCTGTACCAGGCCGCTCATGTTGTGGAAGCGCACGCCCGCGAAGGTGGTGTTGATCTTCTCTTCGAAATGCAGGTAACGCAGTTCGACGGAGGTGGTCATGCTGCCGAACGGCAGGGCAGCGATAAAGCGATCGTAGACCTGGCCCAACTGCAGGCGTTCGGAGATATCGCCTTCGAAGCGCAATTTGCAGCCGGTGGCGGAAATATCCAGCAGCTTGCCGCTGACCGGGGCCTTGAGTTTCTCGCCGCCCAGCTCGATATTGACCAGTTGGGCCAGCTTCAGTGCCGCGCGGAAGGCATTGCGGCGCTGGTGGTAGACCACCTCGCCCGGCATGGCGCCGGTGTAGATGCGATGGCCATCTTTTTCGCTGATGGTCAGGGTGCCATTGCTTTCCCAGGCGACGCGTACGCCGTCGTGAAAGCCTTCGATGCGGAAGGGTTCGCCATTCTCAAGGTGGCGTTCGCCATCACGCGGGATCATTTCGTCCAGGGCCAGGGTCTTGCTGTCCCGATCGACATCGACCAGGTAGCTCTGGAAGCGCTGGCTGCGTTCGTGGAAGGTGATGATCAGCGGATCATGGCTTTCTTGCAGCATTCGCAAGGTGCCGGCGATTTCCAGAGGCGTGGTGAGCACCTTGGGTGGCTGCGGAGCATCTTCCGCATTAAGGGCGTTGAACACGGTTCTTCCATCTCCAGACAAAATACGACTACACGCAAGAACCGGCATTTTGCCAGTATGTGGCGGGCCTTGGATAGGCTGTGCCGAAAACGGGCGTCAGGCTTGGCTGCGGGTGCTTGGTTTGACCAAGCGTGAGGTAGAGCCTTGGGCGTTGTACAGCGCCGGTGGCTCACCGCCGTGGAGTATACGCAGCTGGTTGGCGGTCGTAGCTTGCTGAAGCTGGATCGACTGGCCGTTGAGCAGGTTGACTTCCTGGCACTGGCTGAGCAATTGGTTGAGTTCTTTGCTTTGGGCCAGCAGTTGATCGCCGACCGAGGAGTGGCTGGCCAGTTGGGCGAGGCCGTCGTGATCGGCCGGCAGGCCCAGGCTGGTGAGAATCTGGCTGCGCTTCTTGCCATGCTGTTCCAGCAGGACAATCAGCGACTGTTTGCGCGCCAGGATATCTTCCAGCAGCGGCATATCCCGGCCGTAGAGGGCCAGGGTCTCTTCTTTCAGCAGCTCGAGCAATTGTTGCGTCGGCGCCAGATCATCAATGATCAGTTGAAGCAAGGTTTCGTCGTGGTGCATGGCTGGCCTTGGTTTTAAGCGTCCAAAAGCCCTGCGCAGGCCTTTGCCTAGCGCTCGGCTTCGAAGTTAAGCAGCTTGCTGGCTACACGGTTGCTGTCGACTTTATAGCTGCCATCGGCGATAGCCTGTTTCAATTCGGCCACGCGGGCTTTATTGACCACAGGTTGGTCGCGCAGCGAGTCAGTGACCTTCTGCAACTGTTGAGCCTCATTGCTCAGGTGTACGGATTCCCCGCTTTGGCTGGCGCTGGCCTGTTCTGTCTTGGCAGGCAGAGGCTGGGCCTTGGCTTCTACGCTGTCCTTGGTGCCGCTGGTGCGCGTAGTGCCTGGCAATGCCGGGGAGTTATTCAAACGACTGAAATCGATGACCATGATAATTAAAAACCTCTGGGTATTTGGACGCTTGCCATGTTTTCGGCCATACCCGGACAAACTTTAGGCTCGATTGACAATAAACCTGCACGCGCAACATCTGGCACACAGTGTAGGAAAAGCTGGCGTCCTATTCCAGTGATCTATAAAGCAACCTCGACTTGTCCGGGGGCTGTCACCCGTGCCTTGATGACACGATTGGAGTTGAGGTTCTTGACACGTATCTGCTCACTCATGCCTCCGTTGGACAGCGCTTCACCCGGCATTTTCACATTCAAGCCGCCGCTGCTCGCGGAAATTACCACCTGGTCACCCTTGCGAACCACCTCGGCCTGCTCCAGATGGACCAGGGTAATGACCTGATCGGTGACCATTGGTCGGGTAAGTTTCTGCCCGATGGCCTGATCGACCGACGTCAGATAGCCCTGGTTGATCAAACTGATGTCGCGTTCACGCAAGGCCACGTCCTCGAAACCGATGATGCCAGTGCGTTTCAACGGTCTTACCACCACCACGACATCGCGGAACAACTTGACCTGCGCTGGCACAAACACGGTCCAGGGCGCGGCGCCCTCGCAGCGAACCTTCACCGTCACACGGCCGATAGGCTGTGCGGGGCTTTCCAGGGACGCTGTCAATTCCTTGTCGCACATTGGCATGCGCAAGCGCGGGTCTAGCTGGTTGACCTGGATTTCATAGCGCCCAGGTGTCTGGGTGGTCGCCAGATAATCTTCTACAGTGAACTCAAGAAAGCCTTGAGTGACGCCGATAAGTAGATCAGGCAAGGTGACGTTATCTGCGCGGGCCGTGGTTCCCAGGCTCAAGGCAAGCAACGCCATCGAGACGCAGAGCAATCTGCGGCTGCGTGGGAGGCGAAGGCGTCGGGAAACTGTCGTTTTAATGTCCATAGCCAATAAATAGCAAAGCTCGTGCCGTTTAGTATTGGGTACGCGTCGTACCCCCGAAGGTTTTAGCGTAGGAGTCTGGGCATGGCAGGTGTAATGGATTCAGTAAACCAGCGCACACAGCTGGTAGGGCAGAATCGCCTGGAGTTGTTGCTGTTTCGTCTGGACGGCAAGCAGCTATACGGCATCAATGTGTTCAAAGTGCGGGAAGTGCTGCAGTGCCCCAAGCTGACGATCATGCCCAAGTCCAGTCCGGTGGTGTGTGGCGTGGCCAACATCCGTGGCGCGACCATCCCGATTCTTGACCTGGCCTTGGCGACAGGGTCGTCCGGTCTGCAGGATCGCGAGAACCCGTTTGTGATCATTACCGAATACAACACCAAGACCCAGGGTTTCCTGGTGCGCTCGGTGGAACGCATCGTCAACATGAACTGGGAAGAAATTCATCCGCCACCCAAGGGCACCGGTCGCGATCACTACCTCACGGCAGTGACGCGGGTGGACAACCAGCTTGTAGAAATTATCGACGTGGAGAAAATCCTCGCCGAAGTGGCGCCCACCTCTGAATCGATTTCGGTCGGTGTGGTGGACGCCGATACCGCGCACAAGGCGATTTCCTTGCGCGTACTGACGGTGGACGATTCTTCGGTGGCGCGTAAGCAGGTGACCCGTTGCCTGCAAACCGTCGGCGTGGACGTGGTGGCGCTCAATGATGGTCGCCAGGCGTTGGATTACCTGCGCAAGCTGGTCGATGAAGGCAAGAAGCCTGAAGAAGAATTCTTGATGATGATCTCCGACATCGAGATGCCGGAAATGGACGGCTACACCCTCACGGCTGAGATACGTAACGATCCACGCATGCAAAAATTGCATATCATCCTGCATACTTCGTTGTCGGGCGTATTCAATCAGGCGATGGTCAAGAAGGTCGGTGCCGACGACTTTCTGGCCAAATTCCGCCCTGATGACCTGGCATCCCGGGTAGTCGACCGGATCAAGGCAGCAGATCACGGCTAGGGGCTTTTTCCCTGGCGGTCACACGATTTAAGAGGCGGTATCTTTGTCTACGGGTAATTTGGATTTCGAACAGTTCCGGGTCTTCCTGGAAAAAGCCTGTGGCATATTGCTTGGTGAAAACAAGCAATACCTGGTATCCAGCCGTCTCAACAAGCTGATGGAACAGCAGGGCATCAAGTCCCTGGGTGAGTTGGTCCAGCGGATCCAGAGCCAGCCGCGCAGTGGGCTCAAGGAAATGGTGGTCGATGCCATGACCACCAACGAAACCCTGTGGTTTCGCGACACATACCCCTTCGAGGTGCTCAAGAGCAAAGTGTTGCCGGAGGCGATCAAGGCCAGCCCGGGCCAGCGCTTGCGCATCTGGTCGGCAGCCTGTTCTTCGGGGCAGGAACCGTACTCGATTTCGATGACCATCGATGAATTCGAGCGGACCAACATGGGCCAGCTGAAGGCCGGTGCGCAAATTGTGGCGACGGATTTATCCGGCACCATGCTCACCAACTGCAAGACCGGCGAGTACGACAGCCTGGCCCTGGGGCGTGGCCTGTCCCAGGAGCGCCTGCAACGTTACTTCGACCCGAAAGGGGCGGGGCGCTGGGCGGTCAAGGCGCCGATCAAGAACCGAGTGGAGTTTCGCTCGTTCAACCTGCTCGACAGCTACGCCAGCCTGGGCAAGTTCGACATAGTGTTCTGCCGCAACGTGCTGATCTACTTCTCTGCCGAAGTGAAGAAAGACATCTTGCTGCGCATCCACGGCACCCTCAAGCGCGGCGGTTACCTGTTCCTCGGTGCATCCGAAGCGTTGAACGGCCTGCCCGATCATTTCCAGATGGTGCAGTGCAGCCCGGGGATCATCTACCAGGCCAAGTAATAAAGAATGTGGGAGGGGGCTCGCCCCCGATAGCAGTGGTTCAGTTGATGTATCTATCACTGATACACCGCTATCGGGGGCAAGCCCCCTCCTACATTTTTTTTGCGGCAAAGTTGAAGAAAGCGGCAACTCCCCATTGCCGCTTTACTGGCGTCACGCGGAAAACGGTTGCCGCTTTTCTGGCATTGCCGTCGGCAAGCTCCCCGCAACCCCTTGATATCCGGGCTTTCACAAGATTGGCATGCACCTTGCTATAACCCTGTTAACGCACAGCAGGTCAGCCTAAAGGTTTCCGCCATGAGCATCAGCTTCGATAAAGCGCTCGGTATCCATGAACAAGCCCTGGGCTTCCGCGCCCAGCGCGCCGAAGTCCTGGCCAACAACATTGCCAACGCCGATACCCCGAACTACAAGGCTCGGGACCTGGACTTCTCCGCCGTGCTCGCAGCACAGCAGGACAAGACCAAGAACGGCACCTTCGCCTTGAACATGACCAACAGCCGTCATATTGAAGCGCAAGGCCTGAGCAGTGGTGACGAGTCGCTGCTGTATCGCACGCCGATGCAGCCATCCATCGACCAGAACACCGTCGACGCCCAGCTGGAGCAATCGGCCTATGCCGAAAACTCGGTGAACTTCCAGGCCAGCTTTACCCTGCTCAACAGCAAATTCAAAGGGCTGATGTCAGCCCTGCGTGGAGAGTAAGCCATGTCCCTGTCCAGTGTTTTCAATATTGCCGGTAGTGGCATGAGCGCTCAAACCACGCGCCTCAACACCGTCGCCAGTAACATCGCCAACGCCGAGACCGTGTCTTCGAGCATTGACCAGACCTACCGCGCCCGCCACCCGGTATTTGCCACCATGTTCCAGGGCGGCCAGAGCGGCGGCAGCGATTCGCTGTTCCAGAACCAGGACGCCGCCGGCCAGGGTGTGCAGGTGCTCGGCGTGGTCGAAGACCAGAGCAACCTCGAAGCACGTTACGAGCCTAACCATCCCGCCGCGAACGAAAAGGGTTATGTCTACTACCCCAACGTCAACGTGGTCGAGGAGATGGCCGACATGATTTCCGCCAGCCGCTCGTTCCAGACCAACGCGGAAATGATGAACACCGCCAAAACCATGATGCAGAAGGTCCTGACCCTGGGTCAGTGATAAGGGGCGCCAAATAATGGCCATCGTTGATACGTCAAACAACTCGGCAGTCCAGGACCTTTTCAATTCCAAGGTCAAGACCGCAACGGACAACAGCAGTCTTAACAGCGCTACCAAGGCGGCGACAGGCAGCCAGTCGCTGGGCAAGGATGCGTTCCTGCAGTTGCTGGTGACCCAGCTGAAAAACCAGAACCCGCTGTCGCCCCAGGACAATGGTGCGTTCGTGGCGCAGTTGGCTCAGTTCAGCAGCCTGGAAGGCATCAACACCCTGAACGACTCGGTCAACGCGATCTCCAGCAACTTCAGCTCGTCGCAAGCACTGCAAGCGTCGTCGCTGGTAGGGCGTTCGGTGGTCATCCAGACCGACAAGTCCACCGTGGACACGAGCAAGAGCATGACCGGTTCGGTGGCGGTGACTTCGGCGGTGGGCAACGTCTCCGTCAAGATCACCGACAAGGACGGCAACGTGGTGCGCACCCTCGATATGGGCGCCCAGGCTGCCGGCAACCAGAGCTTTATCTGGGATGGCAAGGACGACAACGGCGCGGTCGCCCCAGCCGGCACCTACACCTTCAATGCCACCACCAAGAACGACGCGGGCGACGCGGTTGCCCTGGCTACGTCGCTGCCGGCAACGGTAACGAGCGTGACCCTGAGCCAGACCGGCGGCGAAATGCTGCTGAACCTGGCGGGCGGCATGGGCAGCATCAAGCTGTCGCAAATTCAGACTATCGGTACATAGAGCCGGCTAAATACGGCAGAGGGAGAGAAACATGTCTTTTAACATCGGCCTTAGCGGCCTCTATGCGGCCAACAAACAACTGGACGTGACCGGCAACAACATCGCCAACGTCGCGACCACTGGCTTCAAATCGTCCCGTGCGGAATTCGCGGATATCTACGCGGCCTCCAAACTGGGTACCGGCCAGAACAGCATCGGCAACGGTGTGAACCTGGCGGCAGTGTCCCAGCAGTTCACCCAGGGCGACGTCAACAACAGTGGCGGCATCCTGGACATGGCGATCCAGGGCGGCGGCTTCTTCGTGCAGAAGGGTACCGACGGCTCGCTGGAGTACACCCGCAGCGGCGCCTTCCGTGCGGACAAGGACGGCTACATCACCAACAACACCGGTACCTCGCGCCTGCAGGGTTATGCGGCGGATGCTGACGGCAAGATCATCAAGGGCGGCCTGACCGACCTGCAATTGAACCTGTCGAACCTGCCGCCGAAGGCTTCGAGCAAGGTGGACTCCACCAGTAACCTGAACTCGTCCGAGCTGCCGATCGATCAGACGTTGCACCCCTTTGATCCGACCAAGACGGACAGCTTCAACACTCAATACTCCACCACGCTCTACGATACGCAGGGCAATGCGCATCCTATGGTGCAGTACCTGGTGAAAACCGGTTCTAACACCTGGAACTCCTACACCCTGATTGACGGGCGTAACCCTGACGGCACCCCGATCAGCGGCACCGGTTCCACGGCGCCCGTAGCCTCGACGTTGTCGTTTGACACCGCCGGCAAGCTCACCGGGATCGTCACCCCGCCAGCCACAACGTCCAATACCACCCTGACTATTTCCACCTGGAAGCCGGGCGGCCTGGTCAATGGTGTCTGGACGCCTAACGGTGCAGCGGCCAATGCCGGCGGTATTGCCGTCAACATGGCCAACATCACCCAGTACAACTCGGCCAGCTACCGTAACCCGCCGGTCACCGACGGTTATGCCACTGGCCAGATCACCGGCCTGAAGATCGACGGCAGCGGTGTGCTGTTCGCCACCTTCAGTAACCAGCAGAGCAAGGCCATCGGCCAGATCTCTCTGGCCAGCTTCAACAACGAGCAGGGCCTGCAGCCATCCGGCGGCACCGCCTGGAGAGAGACGTTCGCCTCGGGCCAGCCGGGTTACGACGCACCGCAATCCGGTACGCTGGGTTCGATCGTGGCCAACTCCCTGGAGAACTCCAACGTCAACCTGACCAACGAACTGGTGGACCTGATCAAGGCCCAGAGCAACTATCAGGCGAACGCCAAGACCATCTCCACCCAGAGCACCATCATGCAGACCATCATCCAGATGACCTGATGCGGTCATGCTCTACAAGAAGCCCCTCGCAAGAGGGGCTTTTTTGTGGGCGCAGGAAAACATGCCGTGACGCAAGTAACGATGCGTAAAACGCGTATGAGGCGTGCACCATATCCGCCTCGCCACTGATCAGGTCAGGGGCCGGTGGGCTAACCAGTCAAGTGCAGGGCGGGTATGTGGCGTTCGTCTGGAGGTGCCCAGCGGGGTGTACATGAGGAAACCAAAAAGCCCGATAAACCCTATGCAGTCGGGGTCTATCGGGCTTTTTCAATCCGGGGTGTTCAAGCCCAGGAGCGGCTCAGCTTATTGGCAAGCTTCGCAATCCGGCTCGTCGATCGCGCAGGCCTTTGGCACGGGGGCCGGGCCGGCTGGCGCTGCGAGCACCGAGTCATCACCGTGGTTGCCGCCGCTGGAAACCGCGTTCAGCTTGCCGGTGTTGATGGTCGACTTCTCGGTGCTGGTCGCGGCCAGGGCACGGAGGTAGTAAGTGGTTTTCAGGCCACGGTACCACGCCATGCGGTAGGTCACGTCCAGCTTCTTGCCCGATGCGCCGGCGATGTACAGGTTTAGCGACTGAGCCTGGTCGATCCACTTCTGACGACGGCTGGCGGCGTCAACGATCCACTTGGTGTCCACTTCGAAAGCGGTCGCGTAGAGCTCTTTGAGTTCTTGCGGGATGCGTTCGATCTGCTGCACGGAACCGTCGTAGTACTTCAGGTCGTTGATCATCACCGAGTCCCACAGGCCACGGGCTTTCAGGTCGCGAACCAGGTACGGGTTGATCACGGTGAATTCGCCCGACAGGTTCGATTTCACATACAGGTTCTGGTAGGTCGGTTCGATCGACTGCGATACGCCAGTAATGTTGGCGATGGTCGCGGTCGGTGCGATGGCCATGATGTTGGAGTTACGAATACCTTTCTGCACACGGGCACGTACCGGCGCCCAGTCCAGGGATTCGTTCAGGTCAACGTCGATGTACTTCTGGCCGCGTTGCTCGATCAGGATCTGTTGCGAATCCAGCGGCAGGATGCCCTTGGACCACAGCGAACCCTGGAACGTCTCGTAGGCGCCGCGCTCGTCGGCCAGGTCGCAGGAAGCCTGGATCGCGTAGTAGCTGACCGCTTCCATGGACTTGTCGGCGAACTCGACCGCTGCATCCGAACCGTAAGGAATGTGCTGCAGGTACAGCGCGTCCTGGAAGCCCATGATGCCCAGGCCGACTGGACGGTGCTTGAAGTTGGAGTTCTGCGCCTGTGGCACCGAGTAGTAGTTGATGTCGATAACGTTATCGAGCATGCGTACGGCGGTGTTGACGGTGCGCTCCAGCTTGGCGGTGTCCAGCTTGCCGTTGACGATGTGGTTCGGCAGGTTGATCGAGCCCAGGTTGCAAACGGCGATCTCGTCCTTGTTGGTGTTCAAGGTGATCTCGGTGCACAGGTTCGAGCTGTGGACCACGCCCACGTGCTGCTGCGGGCTGCGCAGGTTGCATGGGTCCTTGAAGGTCAGCCATGGGTGGCCGGTTTCGAACAGCATGGACAGCATTTTGCGCCACAGGTCCTTGGCCTGGATGGTCTTGAACAGCTTGACCTTGCCTGGGTACTCGGTGAGGGCTTCGTAGTACTCGTAGCGTTCTTCGAAGGCCTTGCCGGTCAGGTCGTGCAGGTCCGGCACTTCGGAGGGCGAGAACAGGGTCCATTTGCCGTCATCGAAGACACGCTTCATGAACAGGTCAGGGATCCAGTTGGCGGTGTTCATGTCGTGGGTACGACGACGGTCATCGCCCGTGTTCTTGCGCAGCTCGATGAACTCTTCAATGTCCATGTGCCAGGTTTCCAGGTAGGCACACACAGCGCCTTTGCGCTTGCCACCCTGGTTCACGGCGACGGCGGTGTCGTTCACCACTTTCAGGAACGGTACTACGCCCTGGGACTTGCCGTTGGTGCCCTTGATGTACGAACCCAGTGCACGCACTGGCGTCCAGTCGTTGCCCAGGCCGCCAGCGAATTTGGACAGCATGGCGTTGTCGTGGATCGCATGGTAGATGCCCGACAGGTCATCCGGCACGGTGGTCAGGTAGCAGCTCGACAGCTGTGGACGCAGGGTGCCGGCGTTGAACAGGGTCGGGGTCGACGACATGTAGTCGAAGGACGACAGCAGGTTGTAGAACTCGATCGCACGGTCTTCTTTATGCTTTTCTTCGATCGCCAGGCCCATGGCCACGCGCATGAAGAACACTTGCGGCAATTCGAAGCGGATACCGTCCTTGTGGATGAAGTAACGGTCGTACAGGGTCTGCAGGCCCAGGTAGGTAAACTGCTGGTCGCGTTCGTGGTTGATCGCCTTGCCGAGTTTTTCCAGGTCGAAGGTGGCCAGGACCGGGTTCAGCAATTCGTATTCGATACCCTTGGCGATGTAGGCCGGCAGGGCCTTGGCGTACAGGTCGGCCATCTCGTGGTGGGTGGCGCTCTCGGCCACGCCGAGGAAGCCCAGGCCTTCCGCACGCAGGGTGTCCATCAGCAGGCGCGCGGTCACGAACGAGTAGTTCGGCTCGCGTTCAACCAGGGTACGGGCGGTCATCACCAGGGCGGTGTTGACGTCGGTCAGGGCCACGCCGTCGTACAGGTTCTTCAGGGTTTCGCGCTGGATCAGGTCACCGTCGACTTCTTCCAGGCCTTCGCAGGCTTCGGTGACGATGGTGTTCAGGCGGCCCAGGTCCAGCGGTGCAAAGGTACCGTCGGCCAGGGTGATGCGGATCGACGGGTGCGCCTGTACGGCGGCATCGGCGGCAGGGGCGCGCACGGCACGTTCCTTGGCGCGCGAGTCACGGTAGATCACGTAGTCGCGGGCCACTTTCTGCTCGCCGGCACGCATCAGGGCCAGTTCGACCTGGTCCTGGATTTCTTCGATGTGGATGGTGCCGCCCGACGGCATGCGACGCTTGAAGGTCGCGGTGACTTGTTCGGTCAGGCGGGCAACGGTGTCATGGATGCGCGACGAGGCAGCAGCGGTGCCGCCTTCAACTGCAAGAAACGCTTTGGTGATGGCGACGGTGATTTTGTCATCGGTGTAAGGAACGACAGTGCCGTTACGCTTGATCACGCGCAGTTGGCCAGGTGCAGTGGCGGACAGATCCATATTCGAATCAGCGGCCTGCGGCACGGAGCCCTGCGGGTTCTCGCGAGTTGTGTCGGTTTGCATGGGGGGTTGTCTCCACATTTCTATATTTATTTGGGCACCATCACGGTGCCCACCGTTCCGTCCTGAAGCACTTACAGCAGGCCTGGGCCTGGCATAACAACTTCGGGACAGGAGGAAGGGAGCTGTTTGCGCCGCTTCCATGCCGAAGTCTTCGGTTCGGGGCTCAAAGGCCCTTCGCCGTATTCCTGGTGGGTGACAGTTGCCAGGTTCAAGCACTGCAACACCCGTACCGTTTTGCGCTGTTGGAGCTTGAAAACGGTTGCCATCCGCTTGAGCGGTTTGGGCTTTCAAATAATCCAGGGGTCAGACCAAACAGGAGCAAGAAAGGGCTTGAGTTTCTCGTCTGAATTGTGTTGGGTCTTTTCGCTAAAAACCCT
Organism: Pseudomonas sp. MPR-R2A5; assembly: GCF_058793055.1. Classification (NCBI taxonomy): domain Bacteria; kingdom Pseudomonadati; phylum Pseudomonadota; class Gammaproteobacteria; order Pseudomonadales; family Pseudomonadaceae; genus Pseudomonas; species Pseudomonas sp. MPR-R2A5. The sequence goes on along the minus strand of NZ_JBXAFK010000009.1, from coordinate 54,403 downwards.
ACATGTAGGGTTTTTTTGGCGCCGAGGTACAAGATAATGCGTTTTTGGAGGCTTAGCAACGCAAGACCTGTGGATAACGCTGTGAGTAAAATGTGTATGAAACTTGGAACACCCGTGTAGGCCGCAGTACTGCTGGATTACGCCGTTTGTCACTGAATATTCCAAGGTAAAAACGTGCGATTGGATTTTTGAGGGCGCGAACCCTATCACAAAAAAACTCGATCACCGAACGCATTTCCCGGCTTGTGTTTGAGGGTTGGGGCATGGCTACAATCGATCATTGTTATGCCCTCACAACATTACAAATAAGGTGTGGCTGGCGAAGATCAACATGTGGGAGGGGGCTTGCTCCCACCTTTGATCGAACAGGCCAATCAATCCCTTAATAACAACGAGGATTACCCGTGGAGCACGAAGCCTGGCAAATACTGATCGTCGAGGATGACGAACGACTCGCCGAGTTGACCCGCGATTATCTGGAGAGCAACGGCTTGCGGGTGTTGGTGGAAAGCGACGGCGCCCAGGCTGCGGCACGGATCATCGCCGAGCAACCCGACCTGGTGATCCTCGACCTGATGTTGCCCGGCGAAGACGGCCTGAGCATTTGTCGCAAGGTGCGCGAGCGCTACGACGGGGTGATCCTCATGCTGACCGCGCGCACCGACGACATGGACCAGGTCATGGGCCTGGACATGGGCGCCGACGACTATGTCTGTAAACCCGTGCGTCCGCGCCTGTTGCTCGCGCGCATCCAGGCCCTGCTGCGGCGCAGCGAACCGGCCGAACCGGCTGTGGTGGAAAACCAGCGTCGCCTGCAATTCGGCCCGCTGGTGGTGGACAACGCCCTGCGCGAAGCCTGGTTGCACGACGGCGGCATCGAGCTGACCAGCGCCGAGTTCGACTTGCTCTGGCTGCTGGTGGCGAACGCCGGGCGTATCCTGTCTCGCGAAGAGATCTTCATCGCCCTGCGCGGCATCGGCTATGACGGCCAGGACCGTTCCATCGATGTACGCATTTCACGCATTCGCCCGAAAATCGGCGACGACCCGATCCACCCGCGCCTGATCAAGACCATCCGCAGCAAGGGCTACCTGTTCGTTCCTGAAGCCGCCGCCGATATGCCGCTGTGAATTCGATCTTCCTGCGTATCTATGGCGGCATGTGCGCGGCGCTGATCCTGGTGGCGCTGCTGGGCGTGCTGGCCTTGCACCTGCTCAATGAAGTGCGCAGCGGCCAGTACCGCGAACGCCTGGCCCACGGCACCTTTGCCTTGATGGGCGACAACCTGCAACCCATGAGCCCGATCGAGCGCCAGCGCGCCCTGGCGGTGTGGGAGCGGTTGTTAGGCATCCCCCTGGAACTGCGCACCCTCAGCGAGGCGCAACTGGACTTGAGCCAACGCAACCGCCTGCAACGCGGCCAGGTACTGGTGGAGCAGACCGGCCCGCATGCGGCGCGGGTGCTGCGCCTGGTCAGTGAGCAAGAGTCACTCGTACTGACCGGCGAAGTGCAACAGATCAGCGAGCAATTGGCGCGCGCGACGATTTACCTGCTGGCCGACGAACTGGTGCGTTTCCCGGTGGCCGAACAGCCGCAACGCTTGGCCGCTATAAAGGAAGCCAAGGGCTTTGGCTTTGAGATGCACCTGATGAACCTCGACCAGGCCGATATGGACGATGACCAGCGTCGCCGGGTCGCGGAAGGCGATACGGTAATGGCGCTGGGCAAAGGGGGCGATTCGATCCGGGTGTTTGCCGGCATGGTCGGTACGCCCTGGGTGCTCGAAATCGGCCCGTTGTATCAAATGAACCCGTACCCGGCGCAGTGGTTGATCTTGATCGCCCTGATCGGCCTGACCCTGATCGGCCTGATCGTCTATTTATTGGTGCGCCAGCTCGAACGACGACTCAAGGGCCTGGAAGCCGCGGCCACGCGCATCGCCAAGGGCAACCTGGAAGTGCGGGTGCCCGCCCGCGGTGCCGATTCGGTCGGGCGCCTGGCTGCGGCGTTCAATGGCATGGCCGAGCACCTGCAGCAGTTGCTGGCGATCCAGCGCGAACTGGTGCGCGCCGTGTCCCACGAATTGCGCACGCCAGTGGCGCGCCTGCGCTTCGGCCTGGAGATGATTGGCGACGCCGCCAGCCCCGAAGCCCGGCGCAAATATATGGAAGGCATGGACAGCGATATCCAGGACCTCGATGGCCTGGTGGACGAAATGCTCACCTACGCCCGTCTGGAGCAGGGCGCGCCGGAGCTGAATTTCCAGCGGGTCGACCTCGATGCGCTGCTCGATCAGGTGATCGGCGAATTGTCGCCACTGCGTCCGCAGGTCAATGTGGCTCGGGGTATTTGCCTGTCATCGGCACATTGGGATGACGCCTGGGTCGATGCAGAACCGCGCTACTTGCACCGTGCGTTGCAAAACCTGGTGAGCAACGCCATGCGGCATGCTCAGGGGCGGGTGTTGATCAGTTATCAGGTCGGCCAGGTGCGCTGCCGCATCGATGTGGAAGACGATGGCCCCGGCGTGCCGGAAAGCGCCTGGGAGCGTATCTTCACGCCCTTCCTGCGCTTGGACGACAGCCGCACCCGTGCATCGGGCGGGCATGGTCTGGGGTTGTCGATTGTCCGGCGGATTATCTACTGGCACGGCGGCCGGGCGTTGATCAGCAAGAGCAACAACCTGGGTGGGGCGTGTTTCAGCTTGAGTTGGCCCAGGGATCAGGATAAACCCTGACCCCGCCATCGGGAGCCCGTGGAATCGTCGCATCGACCCTCCCACATTTGGAATGCGCTCCCCTGTGGGAGGGAGCTTGCTCCCGATGGCGGTCTATCAAGCGCCGATGGCAACCAGGCTCAACAACTGCCCCTCATTCACAACGAACTGCGCGGTAAGGTCCTTGCCGCGGCACCACTCACTGGACAGGTCCGTCAACAGGCGCAACCGTACAGCCCCGGCCTCCGACCACTCCAGCACCTCGGCATGCTCAAAGTAGAAGCGCTTCTGCACGATCGGATAAAGCGCCTTGAACAGGCTCTCCTTGGCCGAAAACGTCAAGGTGACCAGCTGCGCATGTTGCTCGCGGGGCAGCACGGCCATGCGCTGCAACTCATCAACGGTGAGGATTTCCCCGGCCAGGCGTTCTGCCCGTTCCAGGCTCAGCATATTTTCCAGGTCCATGCCCAGCCCGCGCCACTGCGCCTTGTGGCCGACTATCGCCGCCGCATGCCCGGTGCTGTGGGTGATGGAGCCACTGATATGCCCTGGCCAGACCGGCGCACGGTCTTCGCCGATGGCCGGGACGCAATCCAGCTGGTCAAGGTGTTGCAGCGCGGCGCGAGCGCACAGTCGGCCGGCGAGAAACTCCGCCTGGCGCTTGGCCACTGAGCGCTGGATGCTTGCCGGCGGGGGGACCGCGCTGCGCTGGAAATCACCCGGCGCCAACAAGGCAGGGTCGAAGCGCGTGCTGAGAAACACCGTGCCCGGCAAAGGATCGGGCAGCGGCCAATGGGCGTCGAGTGGGGTGCAGCAAGCGGGTAGGGGCGTCATGTGCGGTATTTTGCCGAGTTGGTGCGCCAGTGGATAGCCCACAGTGGTTCAGGTGAGGTTCAGAGCCTGTTCAGGGGGAGTTCAGGGGCGCCTGCGTAGTCTGGATCCCACAGCCCAAACGCGTATGAGGTAGCACCATGACTGCGATCAAGAAGCTGATGTTGGCGTTGACCATGCTCAGTGCCACTGCCGGGGTCCAGGCCTCTGATAGCGCCTTTGCAGCATTCGGTAGCGAGCGAACCAAGAAATCCAGCAACCTGATTCATCGTGTCAGCTTCGAAGATGCAGGCACTCAGGCCGCCCCTTGGGGCCGGTCGCTGGGGCTTGCCACCCCGCAGGCGGCTTATCGCGTCGGCTATGGTCGCCTGACTGGTGAGTACAATGGCACTAAACTGCGCCCGCAAGACCTGCAGGGCCGCTATGATATCCCCCTGTCGGACAGTTGAATTGCCTTGGAGAGCCTTATGAAATTGCTGGTGGTGGAAGATGAGGCGCTGCTGCGTCATCACCTGTTTACCCGCCTGACCGACAGCGGCCATGTGGTTGAGGCCGTGGCCAATGCCGAAGAAGCCTTGTACCAGACCGGGCAATTCAACCATGACCTGGCCATTATCGACCTCGGCTTGCCTGGCATGGGTGGCCTGGATTTGATCCGCCAACTGCGCAGCCAGGCCAAGACCTTCCCGATCCTGATCCTGACCGCCCGTGGCAACTGGCAGGACAAGGTCGAGGGGTTGGCGGCTGGTGCCGACGACTATGTGGTCAAGCCTTTCCAGTTCGAAGAACTGGAGGCGCGCATGAACGCCTTGTTGCGCCGCTCCAGCGGTTTTACCCAGTCGACCATTGTCGCCGGGCCGTTGCTGCTGGACCTCAATCGCAAGCAGGCGTCCCTGGATGAGCAGCCGTTGGCGCTGACCGCCTATGAATATCGGATCCTTGAATACCTGATGCGTCACCATCAACAAGTGGTCGCCAAGGACCGCTTGATGGAGCAGCTCTACCCCGATGACGACGAGCGCGACCCGAACGTCATCGAAGTGCTGGTTGGCCGCCTGCGCCGCAAGCTGGAAGGCACGGCAGGGTTCAAGCCGATCGACACCGTGCGCGGCTTGGGTTACCTGTTCAATGAGCGTTGCCGTTGATTCGCTCGCTACGTGTGCGCTTGATGCTGGCGGCCGCGACCTTGGCCGTGCTGTTTATGCTGGGGTTGTTGCCGGCCATGCAGGGCGCCTTCAGCCTGGCGCTGCAGGATTCCATCGAGCAGCGCCTGGCCTCGGACGTGACCACCTTGATTTCGGCGGCGCGGGTTGAAAACAACCGCCTGCTGATGCCCGCGCAGTTGCCGGACGAACGCTTCAACCTGACCGATAGCCGGCTGCTCGGCTATATCTACGACCGCGAAGGCCACCTGGTGTGGCGCTCGCGCGCGACCCGTGAAGAAAACATCAACTACAAGCCGCGCTACGACGGGCGCGGCAATGAATTTGCGCGGATTCGCGAAGCCAATGGCCAGGAGTTCTTCGTCTATGACGTGGAGGTCAAGCTGCTGGGGGGCAAGAGCGCGGCGTTCAGTATCGTCGCCCTGCAACCGGTGCGCGAATACCAACTGACCCTCGAAGGCCTGCGCGAAAACCTCTACCTGGGCTTCGGCGCGGCCTTGCTGGTGCTGTTGACCTTGTTGTGGCTGGGCTTGACCTGGGGCCTGCAAGCCCTGCGGCGCCTGAGCCAGGAGCTGGACCAGATCGAGGGCGGTACCCGCGAAAGCCTCAGTGAACAACACCCCCGCGAACTGCTGCGCCTGACGGGCTCCCTCAACCGCCTGCTGCACAGCGAACGAGAACAACGCACCCGCTACCGCGACTCCCTTGACGACCTGGCCCACAGCCTGAAAACCCCGTTGGCAGTGTTGCAGGGCGTGAGCGAAGACATGGCCCAGCGCCCTGAGGACCGCGACCAGGCCAGGGTCCTGCAATCGCAGATCGAGCGCATGAGCCAGCAGATCAGCTACCAATTGCAGCGCGCCAGCCTGCGCAAAAGCGGCCTGGTGCGCCATCAGGTGCGTCTGGAACCGGTGGTGCAAAGCTTGTGCGACACCCTGGGCAAGGTGTACCGCGACAAGCGGGTCACGGTGGCCTTCGACTTACCCCCAGAGTGCGATGTGCCGATTGAAAAGGGCGCGTTGCTCGAATTACTCGGCAACCTGCTGGAAAACGCCTACCGCCTGTGCCTGAGCGAGGTGCGCATCAGTTTGGTGGAAAGTCTGGAGGGCACCGAGTTGTGTATCGAAGATGACGGCCCCGGCGTACCGCCGGACCAGCGTGCGCGGATTCTGCAACGGGGCGAGCGCCTGGACCGTCAGCATCCGGGGCAGGGCATCGGCTTGGCGGTGGTCAAGGACATCATCGAAAGCTACGGCGCGCGCCTGACCCTGGGGGATTCAACACTGGGTGGGGCGGCCTTCAGGATTCACTTTCCGGCCGTGTGATCGGCTAGCCGTGGTTAAGGCATCCTTTGTGGCAGGCGGGCTTGCCCTAATGCCGTTCAGTTAAGCGTACATCGCCTTCTGTAGGAGCGAGCTTGCTCGCGAAAAACGTCAACGATAACGCGTGTTTCCTGAATGAACGCGGCGCCTGTGAGTTTTTCGCGAGCAAGAACTAGGCGTCCCCCTCGCTCCTACAAAAAAGCCTTAACTGAACGGCATTAGGGCAAGCCCGCTCGCCACCGTTGCAGTGTTCCTCCTTAACTGACTGACATTGGGGCTTGTCACAACAAACAATCTTCTAACTTTCCTGGGCCCGATAGGCTCCAGGTGTCAATCCCGTCCACTTCTTGAACGCCCGATGAAACGCCGACGGCTCGGAAAATCCCAGCTGCTCGGCGATCTCCTGCAATGACAAGTCCGCGCGTCCCAGGTGGTAGATGGCGATATCCCGACGTAACTCATCCTTGAGCGCCTGGAAGCTGCAGCCTTCTTCGCGCAGGTGCCGACGCAAGGTCTGCGGGCTGATATGCAGGTGCTGGGCGACGGCTTCCAGATCCGGCCAGGGTGTGCGGTCGCGGCTGAGCAGGCGTCGGATCTGGCTGCTCAAACTGTCGCCTTCATCGGGTCGCGACAGCAAATCAGCCGGGGAGCGCTCGAGGAAAAGCTTGAGCGTGCGTTCGTCCTGCAACAGCGGCAGGCTCAAATAGCGTGCGGGGAATACCAGGCTGCTGGTTGGCGCGCCAAATACCTGGGGGCAGGGAAACAGCAGGTCGTACTCGCTGGCATGGTCCGGCATTGGGTAGCTGAACGTGGCCTGGTGCAGGCGGATACGCTGGCCGATCAACCAACTGCCCAGGCGATGCCAGATGACCAACAGGCATTCGCTGAGGAAGTGGTCCGGGTCCCAGAGCTGGGAATCATCCAGGCTCAAATGCGCCATTTCGCCATCACGCGTCAGCCGCCAACGCGGACCTTGTGGGAATAGGCTATAAAATAATAAGCCGCGTTCCAGAGCCTTCTCCAGGGTGCGGCAGTGGATCAGGGCATGGCACATCATGGCGAAGGTGCCGCGCTTGCTTGGGCCTTCGGCGAACCCCAGGTATTCGTCATCCAGCTCGCGCCAGAGCATTTGCAACAGCCGGGTAAATTGCTCAGGCGCGATGCGGGCGCGAGGTTCATTCAGCAGTTCCGGGGTAATGCCCACCTGCAGCAACAGGCCCGTGTAGTCGTAACCGGCCCGACGCGCACCGCGGAGGGCGGCTCGGGCGTAGTGACTGGCGATGGTACGTTCACGCATGAAGGGGCCTCGTCCATGGAGTGGCGGATGGTAGCCACCCCCTGACGGAGCAACAAGGCGGATATCCGCCAAATTGTAGGACGGGATTGGACGGGTGGGCGGAAATCCGCCACCTCGGGCCCAGCCCCCGATTACGCTGGAATCCCTTGGGCCCTGATGTCTAAAGGCCTGCGGGGATTTTCAGCAAAGTGGCACGGCGTTTGCGATAAGGATGACAGCGCAGGCTTGGTCCTACAGGCCTCGCAAACAACAAATCCCTCCAGTGCAGGAGGGTTCGCAATTCAAGTGCCGTGGGCAATGGCGGATATTTGCCACACGGGACGATTGAGGAACTTTGCAATGACGACTCGTCAGCCACTGTACAAATCCCTGTATTTCCAGGTGATCGTTGCAATCGTTATCGGTATTTTGCTCGGTCACTTCTACCCGCAGACCGGTGTGGCCCTCAAGCCACTGGGTGACGGCTTTATCAAGCTGATCAAAATGGTCATCGCCCCGATCATCTTCTGCACCGTTGTCAGCGGTATCGCTGGCATGCAAAACATGAAATCGGTGGGCAAGACCGGCGGCTATGCGCTGCTGTACTTCGAAATCGTTTCCACCATCGCCCTGCTGATCGGCCTAGTCGTCGTGAACGTTGTGCAACCGGGCGCCGGCATGCACATCGACGTGGCCACCCTGGACGCTTCGAAAGTCGCTGCCTACGTGACTGCCGGTGCAGACCAGAGCATCGTTGGCTTCCTGCTTAACGTGATCCCGAACACCATCGTCGGCGCGTTCGCGACCGGTGACATCCTGCAAGTGCTGATGTTCTCGGTGATCTTCGGTTTCGCCCTGCATCGCCTGGGTGCCTATGGCAAGCCGGTGCTGGACTTCATCGATCGCTTCGCCCACGTGATGTTCAACATCATCAACATGATCATGAAGCTCGCGCCAATCGGCGCCCTGGGCGCCATGGCGTTCACCATCGGTGCTTACGGTGTCGGTTCGCTGGTGCAACTGGGCCAGCTGATGATCTGCTTCTACATCACCTGCGTCCTGTTCGTGGTCGTGGTGCTTGGCGCCATCTGCCGCGCCCACGGTTTCAGCGTGCTGAAACTGATCCGCTACATCCGTGAAGAGCTGCTGATTGTCCTGGGTACTTCGTCCTCCGAGTCCGCACTGCCACGCATGCTGATCAAGATGGAACGCCTGGGCGCGAAGAAATCCGTGGTTGGCCTGGTGATCCCGACCGGTTACTCGTTCAACCTCGACGGTACTTCGATCTACCTGACCATGGCTGCCGTGTTCATCGCCCAGGCGACTGACACCCACATGGACATCACCCACCAGATCACCCTGTTGCTGGTGCTGCTGCTGTCCTCCAAAGGCGCTGCGGGCGTGACCGGTAGCGGCTTCATCGTACTGGCAGCGACCCTGTCTGCCGTGGGCCACTTGCCGGTTGCCGGCCTGGCGCTGATCCTGGGTATCGACCGCTTCATGTCCGAAGCCCGTGCCCTGACCAACCTGGTCGGTAACGCCGTTGCCACCCTGGTCGTGGCCAAGTGGGTCAAGGAGTTGGACGAAGACAAGCTGCAAGTCGAACTGGCTTCCGGTGGTCGCGGTATCTCCGACACCCGTGAAGAAGACGACCTGGGCGTGGCTGAAGGCCCTGCTCCCGTTATCAAGTAAGCGGACACGCGGTATGAAAAACCCATCTTCGGATGGGTTTTTTTGTGCCTGGCGATCAGGCCCAAGGCGTGGTGCTCATCAATGCTCAGCCGGGCTTTTTTGTTAATGGTGAGTTAACTTAGCACCCTAAGGATGTTTTTTTATCCGTTCATAAACCTCGTTTATCAAAGGCCCGGTGAGGATTTATCTTCACAAGAGAGCCCGATTAGCCTGAGCCATCTGCGTCAACCGACTCCGCTTTCTTCAAGTGGGCAGATTGCTCGACCCCATAACCCAGTCACTATGCGGGCGTGCCCATGATTACCCTCAAACTCAACGGTCAAGACCATTCATTGGACGTCACCGAGGATATGCCGCTGTTGTGGGCTATCCGCGACGTTGCCGGCTATAACGGCACCAAGTTCGGCTGCGGCATGGGCCTGTGTGGCGCGTGCACCATTCATATCGACGGCGCGCCGGCCCGCAGTTGTATTACCCCGATCGGCGCGGTCAAGGGCCAGGCCATCAGCACCATCGACAACCTGCACACCGACCCCATCGGCCAGGTGGTCCAGCAAGCCTGGCTCGACACGGCCGTGGCCCAGTGCGGTTACTGCCAGGGCGGCCAGATCATGTCGGCCACGGCATTGCTGAAAACCAATCCCAACCCCAGCGATGCGCAAATTGAAGAAGCGATGGTCGGCAATATCTGCCGTTGCGGCACCTACAACCGCATCAAGACCGCGATCCGCCAGGCGGCCACCCACCTGCAGGAGGCCAAGGCATGAGCGCATTGCCGGCTGATTTCGTCCTCAATAACCTCAGTCGTCGCGGCTTCCTCAAAGGGGTCGGCGCTACCGGTGCGTTGGTGGTGGCGGCCAGTTGGGGCCTGCCCGATGCCTTCGCCGCCGACGCGGTGAAGAAGTACGGCGGCGACGCCATGCCCCATGGGCTGATCGACGATCCCAAGGTCTACGTCAGTATTGCCACCGACGGCACGGTGACCGTGATCTGCAACCGTTCGGAAATGGGCCAGGGCGTGCGCACCAGCCTGAGCCTGGTGGTTGCCGATGAGCTGGACGCCGATTGGGCCCATGTGAAGGTCCAGCAGGCGCCCGGTGATGAGGTGCGTTACGGCAACCAAGACACCGATGGCTCGCGCAGCATGCGCCATTGGTATGAGCCGATGCGCCGTTGTGGCGCCAGTGTCCGGGCCATGCTGGAGCAGGCCGCTGCCGAGCAGTGGAACGTTCCGGTGGGCGAGTGCCGGGCACAACTGCACAAAGTCATTCACCAGCCGAGCGCTCGCGAATTGGGTTATGGCGAGCTGGCCACCGCTGCCGGTGCATTGGCGGTGCCGGCGCGAGACAGCCTGCGCCTCAAGCAACCGTCGGAATTTCGCTACATCGGCAAGGAGGGCGTCAAGGCCATCGATGGTGCCGATATCGTCAATGGCCGTGCGGTCTACGGCGCTGACGTGCATTTCGACGGCATGCTCTACGCCACCGTTGCACGGCCAAAGGTGTACGGCGGCAAGGTCAAGTCCTTCGATGCCAGTGCGGCGTTGAAGGTGCCGGGCGTGGTCAAGGTCCTGGAAATCGAAAGCCGGCCCCTGCCCTCGGAGTTCCAGCCCCTTGGTGGGATCGCCGTTATCGCCAGCAACACCTGGGCGGCGATCAAGGGCCGTGAAGCGTTGACCATTGTCTGGGACGATGGCGTCAACGCCGGCTACAACTCTGTCGACTACCGCAAAACGCTGGAAGCCGCCGCGCAGAAGCCGGGCAAAGTGGTGCGCAATACTGGCAATCTCGATCAGGCCCTTGGCGAGTCGGACAGTACCCTGGAGGCCGCTTATTACCTGCCCCATCTGGCCCAATCGCCGATGGAGCCGATGGTCGCCATCGCTCGTTTCGACAACGGCCAGTGCGAAGCCTGGGCGCCCAGCCAGGCGCCCCAGGTGACCCGTGAACGAATCGCCGAGCGCCTGGGGCTGCCATTCGATAACGTCACCGTCAATGTCACATTGCTTGGCGGTGGCTTCGGCCGCAAGTCCAAGCCGGACTTCGTCGTCGAGGCGGCCATCCTGGCCAAGGCATTCCCCGGCAAGGCCGTGCGTGTGCAATGGACCCGTGAAGATGACATCCATAACGCTTATTTCCACACCGTGTCCGTTGAATACCTCAAGGCTGGCCTGAACAAGGATGGCCTGCCGTCCGCTTGGCTGCATCGCACCGTGGCCCCGAGTATCACTGCGCTGTTTGCGCCGGGCATGAACCACGAGGCAGCGTTCGAGCTGGGCATGGGCTTTACCAATATGGCCTACGCGATCCCCAACGTACGCCTGGAAAACCCAGAGGCGGCGGCCCATACCCGGGTTGGCTGGTACCGTTCGGTGTCGAACATCCCCCATGGTTTTGCGATTCAATGCTTTGTCGATGAACTCGCGCACAAGGCCGGCCAGGACCCGTTGCAATACCAACTCAAGTTGCTTGGCCCAGACCGTCAGATCGATCCGAAAACCCTGAGTGACGAGTGGAACTACGGCGAATCCCCGGAGCGCTACCCGATCGACACTGCCCGCCTGCGTGGTGTGCTGGAAACCGCAGCCAAGGCGGCGGGCTGGGGGCGCACCTTGCCCAAGGGCCGAGGTCTGGGGCTGGCGGTGCACTACAGCTTCGTCACCTATGTGGCCGCGGTGATCGAGGTAGAGGTCCAGGGTGATGGCACCCTGATCGTGCACAAGGCCGATATTGCCGTGGACTGTGGCCCGCAGATCAACCCGGAGCGCATCCGCTCGCAGTTCGAAGGCGCCTGTGTGATGGGCCTGGGGAATGCCGTGCTGGGTGAAATCAGCTTCAAGGATGGCAAGGTCCAGCAGGACAATTTCCATATGTATGAAGTGGCGCGCATGTCCCTGGCGCCCAGGCAAGTTGCCGTGCACCTGGTCACGCCAAAGGGCGAGGTGCCATTAGGCGGGGTCGGTGAGCCCGGCGTGCCGCCGATTGCGCCGGCGCTGTGCAATGCGATCTTTGCCGCGACGGGTAAGCGTATCCGCGAACTGCCGGTGCGTTACCAACTGCAAGGCTGGCAGGAGGTGAAGGCCTGATGGACAGTGTGGATCTGAACGTCCTGCGTAGCGTGCTCGAATGGCGTCGCGCCGGGCAACGGGTGGTGTTGTATAGCGTGGTCCAGACCTGGGGCAGCGCGCCGCGCCCGCCGGGGGCCATGCTGGCTTTGCGCGGCGATGGCGTGGTGATTGGCTCGGTATCTGGCGGGTGCATCGAAGATGACCTGATTGCGCGCTTGCAGGATGGGCGGTTGGCCGAAGACGGGCCGCCGGTGCAACTGGTGACTTACGGCGTGACCCGGGATGAGGCAGCGCGCTTTGGCTTGCCATGTGGCGGCACCCTGCGCCTGACCGAGGAGCGGGTCATTGAGTGGGAGTGGGTTGCCCAATTGCTGGCGCGCTGCGAGGCCCATGAAATTGTCGCCCGCGAACTGGAGCTGGCCACGGGGGCTGTGAGCCTGAGTGCTGCGAACAAGACCGACGTGGTGAGCTTTGATGGCGAGCGTTTGCGCGCCATCTACGGCCCGCGCTGGCGCCTGCTGTTGATCGGTGCCGGGCAACTGTCGCGTTATGTGGCGGAAATGGCGCGGTTGCTGGATTTCGAAGTGCTGATCTGTGACCCGCGGGATGAATTTGTGTATGGCTGGGAAGAACAGCACGGCCGCTTTGTGCCAGGTATGCCCGATGAAGCGGTGCTGAACATCCAGACCGACGAACGCACGGCCATCGTCTGCCTGACCCATGACCCGCGCCTGGATGACATGGCGCTGCTGACGGCGCTGAACTCCAGTGCGTTTTATATCGGCGCGCTGGGGTCGCGGGTCAATAGCCAGAAACGCCGTGAGAACCTGGCGGCACTTGGTTTGTCGGCCGATGCGATTGCGCGTCTGCACGGGCCGATCGGTTTGCATATCGGCAGCCACACGCCGGCGGAGATCGCGTTGTCATTGATGGCAGAGATTGTCGCGATCAAGAACGGCGTGGAGGCCGTGCAAAAAAAGCCGCTGTCGACGGTGGTTGAGTGATGGTGACTGCCATTGTGCTGGCGGCGGGGCAGGGCAGTCGTTTTCGCGCTGCGGCCGGCGCTGATCAGGACAAGTTGCTGGCGCAGTGCGTTGGCCGGGACGGCGTGACGCGGCCGGTATTCGAGCAGGTGTTGGTGAATGTGCCTGATAGCGTTGCAAAACGCTGTGTGGTGACCTCGCCGGATCGGCTTGAAGTCATCCGTTTGGCACAGCGCTACGGCTGCGAAGTGGTGCTGCTGCGCTCGGCGGGCATGGGCGACAGCCTTGCTGCGGCGGTGGCGGCCAGCCGTTCAAGCGACGGTTGGTTGGTGGTGCTGGGGGATATGCCGTTTATCCTGCCGAGCAGTATTGAGCAGGTGGTGGCGCACGCGGAGGGTATCAGTGTGCCGGTGCATGCTGGACAGTATGGGCATCCGGTCATGTTCGGGCGTTCGCTCGGGCCAGCGTTGATGGCGCTGACGGGGGACCGGGGGGCTCGACCGCTGTTTGCGCATGCCAGCGTACGGGAAGTGCCCGTGGACGACCCCGGCGTGCTATGGGATGTAGATGTGCCACCGTCATTACGTTTCGTGCCTGCCTGACCTTCTGGCAGCCGGCTCGCTGGACACAACCCGATCGCATAAAAAAAAGCCCCGCCTGAGTGATCAGGCGGGGCTTTTTATTGGCTTATGGAATCAGACGAAGGGTTTAGGCTCGTGTTCTTCTTCCAAGGCCTTTGGGTGATGCTCTACCACTTCGTCAGCAGAACCTGGGTTCTCGTCGACGATAGGGGCAGTGTGCTCCACCACAGTTTCAGCGACCGGGGCTGGCGCCTCGACCACTTCGGCTACAGCCGGTGCGGCAGCGGCTGCGGCAGCAGCGGCGGCTTCAGCTTCCTTGCGGCGACGACGCACTTCACGTGGGTCGTTCGGCGCACGGCCGTTTTCGGTCAGTGCGCTGACCACTGGGGCAGCTTCAACCACCGGCGCGGCGACTTCGGCAACCACTGGCGTCTCAACCACTGGCGCAGGCTCGGCAACCACAACCGGGGCGGCTTCAACCACTTCGGCGACCGGGGCCGGCGCTTCTTCTACCACAGGGGCAGGGGCTGGCACTTCAACTGGAGCGGCAGGCTCGGCAGTCCACTGGAACGCGGTCTGTTCTTCGCGAACTTCACGCACAGCCGGGGCCGTTGCTTCGACAACCGGGGCTTCAACCACTGGCTGAGGCTCAGCAACCGCTTCAGGCTCGGTAGTGGTAACTTCGGCTTCCGGCTGGGCTTCACGAACCGGTGCAACCTCCACTTCCGGAACCACGGGGGCTTCGATCGGGGTGGTGGCTTCGACAACCGGTGCTTCAACGACTGGGGTTTCAGCGACAGGCGCTTCTGCCGCATGCGTTTCTTCGACGGCGGCAGTGGCGCGTTCAGCCTGTTCGTGAGCCTGGGCTTCAGCAGGTGCGCTGATGACCGAGCTGGCAACAGCAGCGGTTACGGCCAGGCCGGCAGCCAGTTCGGTGCCAGTGGGTTCGCTGGTGGCGGCTTCTGCGTTCTCGCCGGTCTCTTCCGAGCCTTCGATCACATTGCCGTTGGCATCACGTTGACGCTCGCGACGGTTGCTGCGACGACGCTGGCCACGGGAGCGGCGGCGTGGACGATCGCCTTCGGCGTTGTCCTGGCCGTCTTCCTGCAGTTGCTCTTCGCCGGTCAGCACTTCTTCTTCGCTGGCGGCAGGGGCTTGCTCGGCACGAGGTTGACGTTCTTCACGCGGAGCACGTGGTTGACGTTCTTCACGTGGCGCACGTTCTTCACGCGGTTGGCGAGCCGGGCGTTCTTCAGTCGAGGCAGTAACTGCAACAGCAGCACCGGCAACGACTGGCGCAGCGTCCAGTGGCTCGCGCAGTTCGCGCACACGTTCTTCACGTTCGCCACGTGGCTTGCGATCTTCACGCGGAGCACGTGGGGTACGCGGTGCGCGCTCTTCGCGCGGTGCACGTTCTTCACGGGCTACGGCCGGAGTGTCTTCACGGGCTTCGCGAGGCGCACGCTCTTCACGTGGTGCGCGCTCTTCACGCGGGGCACGTTCTTCGCGCGGCTTGCGCTCTTCGTC
The DNA here is from genome assembly GCF_058793055.1 of Pseudomonas sp. MPR-R2A5. Taxonomy (NCBI): domain Bacteria; kingdom Pseudomonadati; phylum Pseudomonadota; class Gammaproteobacteria; order Pseudomonadales; family Pseudomonadaceae; genus Pseudomonas; species Pseudomonas sp. MPR-R2A5. The sequence continues at coordinate 39,245 of NZ_JBXAFK010000009.1, read as the reverse complement.
ACGACGACCATTGCGGTTGCGGCTTTGCTGGCGACCGTTGCGACGCTCTTCGTTGCGAGCCGGGCGTTCGGTGGCTGGTTTTTCAACCACTACCGGTGCAGCAGGCTCTTCCTTGGTGGCGAACAGGCTGACCAGCGACTTCACCAGGCCCTTGAACAGGCTTGGTTCAGGCAGGGCGGCTGGCGCGGCAACCGGTGCGGCGGCTTCAACCGGAACCGGTGCATTGGCACGGGCTGGCGCGGTCTTCACGGCGGCTTCCTGGCGAACCAGGGTGCGGGTCGCGGCGGCGGGCTGCACTTCTTCTACTTCGGCTGCGGCAGCCGCGATTTCGTAGCTGGACTGGCCGCTGTGGGCTTCCGGGCTGTCATCACGCAGGCGCTGCACTTCGAAGTGCGGCGTCTCGAGGTGATCGTTCGGCAGGATCACGATACGGGCACGGGTGCGCAGTTCGATCTTGGTGATCGAGTTGCGTTTTTCGTTGAGCAGGAACGCGGCCACCGGGATCGGCACTTGCGCGCGGACTTCGGCGGTGCGGTCTTTCAGCGCTTCTTCTTCGATCAGGCGCAGGATCGCCAGGGACAGCGATTCAACGTCACGGATGATGCCGGTGCCGTTGCAACGCGGGCAGACGATGCCGCTGCTCTCGCCCAGGGATGGACGCAGGCGCTGACGGGACATTTCCAGCAGGCCGAAGCGCGAGATGCGGCCGACTTGCACGCGGGCACGGTCAGCTTCCAGGCATTCGCGGACTTTCTCTTCCACGGCGCGCTGGTTCTTGGCTGGGGTCATGTCGATGAAGTCGATCACGATCAGGCCGCCGATATCACGCAGGCGCAGTTGGCGGGCGATTTCTTCAGCCGCTTCCAGGTTGGTCTGCAGGGCGGTTTCTTCGATGTCGCTACCTTTCGTGGCGCGCGCCGAGTTGATGTCGATGGACACCAGGGCTTCGGTCGGGTCGATCACGATAGAGCCACCGGAAGGCAGTTCGACCACGCGCTGGAAGGCGGTCTCGATCTGGCTTTCGATCTGGAAACGGTTGAACAGCGGAACGCTGTCTTCGTACAGCTTGATCTTGCTGGCGTACTGCGGCATCACCTGGCGGATGAAAGTCAGGGCTTCATCCTGGGCTTCAACGCTGTCGATCAGCACTTCGCCGATGTCCTGGCGCAGGTAGTCGCGGATAGCGCGGATGATGACGTTGCTTTCCTGGTAGATCAGGAACGGCGCGGAACGATCCAGGGACGCTTCTTTGATAGCGGTCCACAGTTGCAGCAGGTAGTCGAGGTCCCACTGCATTTCCTCGCTGCTGCGGCCCAGGCCGGCAGTGCGAACGATCAGGCCCATGTCGGCCGGTGCAACCAGGCCGTTCAGCGCTTCGCGCAGTTCGTTACGCTCTTCGCCTTCGATGCGACGGGAAATGCCGCCGGCACGTGGGTTGTTCGGCATCAGTACCAGATAGCGGCCGGCCAGGCTGATGAAGGTGGTCAGGGCGGCGCCCTTGTTGCCACGTTCTTCTTTTTCGACCTGGACGATGACTTCCTGGCCTTCGCTCAGGACGTCCTTGATGTTCACGCGGCCTTCAGGGGATTTCTTGAAGTATTCGCGGGAAATTTCTTTGAGGGGCAGGAAGCCGTGGCGCTCGGAGCCGAAATCGACAAAGGCAGCCTCAAGGCTCGGTTCGATGCGAGTAATACGGCCTTTATAGATGTTGGCCTTCTTTTGCTCGCGTGCACCGGATTCGATGTCCAGGTCGTAGAGGCGTTGGCCATCTACCAGTGCAACACGCAACTCTTCGGGTTGAGTTGCGTTAATCAGCATTCTTTTCATGTTGTACCGTCGGTTTCCGGGCTGCCGGAAACGGCGTTCGGCACACACGACTTCTCACGGTCGGTGTCAGGTGCGTCAAGAGTGGTTGGCCACTCCAGTGTCCAGCAATAACCGGCCAATTGGGCTGGTATCGCGACGGACGCGTCCTGCTTGTTAGCGGTGGTGACAAAGGCACCACTTCAACAAAAGCTAAGGTCAGGAGGAGGAATCAACCGGCGACTGTGGACGAGATGAAGCGTCTATATATAAGCCTAGTGCTACACGGTCCGACGGTTGTGCATCTCCACCCTACACGTATCCCTGATAATTCGGGTGCTGCCGCGCGCAGAATCCGCAGCGGGTTGGCATTTACCGTGTTCTCCAATGGGGAGTCCACGCTCATGGCTAAACAAGACTAGGTGTGGGCGACTGCGCTCTCACTCAGCTCTTAACAGGCGTTGTTTCCGAAGCATTCGCCATGGTGTGTCCCAAGACTGACTGCACTTTGTGAACTGGCCGTAAATATCGGCGCAGAAGACGAGTATTCACTCTGCTTTCTGCACTCGCTTCAGGCCTCATGTCACCTGCGCTTGTTACAATCTCGGGCCTTCCAAGGTGGTGAAAGCCCCGTAGGACGGCCTCGCGTCCTGATGAATTGCGATGGTCAGGGCCGGCAGTTTGCCGCTAGTCCTCTGTCCAGGCCGCTTTTGGCGGCGTTCGCGACTATAGCAGCAATGATTAAGTGCTTCAATTCCATAAAAAATTGTTATCATCGCCGCCATGACGACTACCGCCCCCCAGACCCCCAGCGTCCAGCTGCTTGAGGTCTCGCCGGAATATGCCGGCCAACGCATCGACAATTTTCTCCTGGCCAGGCTCAAAGGCGTGCCCAAGACCTTGATTTACCGCATCTTGCGTAAAGGCGAAGTGCGTGTGAACAAGGGGCGCATCAAGCCCGAGTACAAGCTGCAGGCGGGCGATATCGTTCGTGTGCCGCCGGTGCGCGTGCCTGAGCGTGACGAGCCCGTGCCATTGGCCCAGGGCCTGTTGCAGCGCCTCGAGGCCTCGATTGTCTTCGAAGACAGCAAGCTGATTGTGATCAACAAGCCGTGCGGCATTGCGGTTCACGGGGGCAGCGGCCTGAACTTCGGCGTGATCGAAGCCTTTCGTCAGCTGCGTCCGGATGCCAAGGAGCTGGAGCTGGTCCACCGCCTGGACCGTGACACCTCCGGCCTGCTCATGATCGCCAAGAAGCGCAGCATGTTGCGCCATCTGCACACAGCCCTGCGTGGCGATGGCGTGGACAAGCGCTACATGGCGCTGGTGCGTGGCAACTGGGCCAGTTCGATCAAGAGCGTCCGCGCGCCGTTGCAGAAGAGCAACCTGCGCTCCGGCGAGCGCATGGTCGAAGTGGACGAGGAGGGCAAAGAGGCCCTGACCCTGTTCAAGGTGCTGCGCCGCTTCGGTGACTTCGCCACTCTGGTCGAAGCCAAGCCCGTCACCGGTCGTACCCACCAGATTCGCGTGCACACCCTGCATGCGGGCCACTGCATTGCGGGCGATACCAAATATGGCGACGAGGATTTCTCCAAGGAAATCCGGGAGCTGGGCGGCAAGCGCCTGTTCCTGCACGCCTATATGCTCACCGTGCCGCTGCCCGATGGCGGTGAATTGAAACTGCAGGCGCCGGTCGATGACATGTGGGCCAAGACCGTGGAGCGTTTGAGTGTCGCACCTTGATTACAAGCTGCTGATTTTCGATTGGGACGGCACCCTGGCCAACTCCATTGGCCGGATCGTCGAATCAATACACATCGCCTCCAACCGCTCGGGCTTCGAGCCGTGCACTGACCTCGCGGTCAAGGGCATTATCGGCCTCGGCCTGCCGGAGGCGATTCGTACCTTGTACCCGCACATCGCTGACGCTGAGTTGGTCGCTTTCCGTGGGCACTACGTCGATCACTACATGGCCCTGGAGGCCGAGCCGTCGCCGCTGTTTGATGGGGTGGTGCAGTCCCTGGACGCTTTTCGCGCCGAGGGCTACCACCTGGCCGTCGCCACCGGTAAGTCCCGTCGCGGGTTGGACCGGGTGCTCGAGGCGTATGGTTGGGAAGATTATTTCGACATCACCCGCGCCGCTGACGAAACCGCCAGCAAGCCCCATCCCCTGATGCTTGAGCAGATCCTGGCCCATTGCGGCGTGTCGCCGCGCCAGGCGCTGATGGTGGGCGACGCTTCCTTCGACCTGATGATGGCGCGCAACGCTGGCATGGACAGTGTGGCGGTCAGTTATGGCGCCCAGGCTGCCGAGGCGTTGCAGCCATATGAGCCCAGGCTGACGATCGATCATTTTTCTGAATTGCAGGCCTGGCTCGGTCGGGCCCAATAAGTCTTTGCTGGGGTAGTTGGCATGAGTGATGAGTGGAAAGCACCGGAAAAGGCCAGTGACGACAAGGCCGATGACAAAAGCTGGAAGCTGTTGGAGAAGACTCTCCTGGCCAGCGTGCAGGAGCAGCGTCGTTCGCGGCGTTGGGGGATTTTCTTCAAGCTGCTGACCTTTGTTTACCTGCTGGGCATGCTGGCGCTGTTCAGCCCGCTGATGGACATGGAAAAAAGCGCCACCCGTGGCAGCCACTACACGGCCCTGATCGAGGTGCGTGGGGTGATCGCCGACAAGGAGTCCGCCAGCGCCGACAATATTGTCAGCAGCCTGCGCGCGGCCTTTGAAGACCCCAAGGTCAAGGGCGTGATCCTGCGCATCAACAGCCCCGGTGGCAGCCCGGTACAGTCGGGCTATGTGTATGACGAGATTCGTCGCCTGCGCGGGCTGCATCCGGAGATCAAGCTGTATGCGGTCATTTCCGATCTTGGCGCTTCGGGTGCCTATTACATTGCAAGCGCCGCTGACCAGATTTATGCCGACAAGGCCAGCCTGGTCGGCTCCATTGGTGTGACGGCGGCCGGTTATGGCTTTGTCGGCACCATGGAGAAGCTGGGGGTGGAGCGTCGGACCTACACCTCGGGCGAGCATAAGGCGTTCCTTGACCCGTTCCAACCGCAAAAGGCGGATGAAACCCAGTTCTGGCAAGGCGTGCTCGACACCACTCATCGCCAGTTCATCGCCAGCGTCAAGCAGGGGCGTGGGGATCGTCTGAAGGATAAAGAGCATCCGGAGTTGTTCTCCGGTCTGGTGTGGTCGGGCGAGCAAGCATTGCCACTGGGTCTGATCGATGGCTTGGGCAGTGCCAGTTCGGTGGCGCGGGATGTGATTGGCGAGAAGGACCTGGTGGATTTCACCGTTGAAGAATCGCCGTTTGATCGTTTCTCCAAGAAGCTCGGTGCCAGCGTGGCTGAGAAGCTGGCGCTGTACATGGGCTTCCAGGGCCCGGCGCTGCGCTGAGATTTCGATAGAGGTGGGAGGGGGCTTGCCCCTGATAGCGGTGGGTCAGCTACAGATAAGCTGACTGAATTACCGCTGTCGGGAGCAAGTCGAATCGTCGCGTCGCCCGTCCCGCATTGGGTTTTGCAGCGTTCTTAAGGGATTTGCACGCCTTCGCTGAGTAGCATATCCACCAGCCGAATCAGGGGTAAGCCGACAAGACTGGTCGCGTCCGGCCCTTCGGTGCTCTGGAACAGGCTCACGCCCAGCCCTTCAGCCTTGAAGCTGCCCGCGCAGTCATACGGCTGCTCGATCCGCAGGTAGCGCTCGATGCGCGCTGCATCCAGCTCGCGCATGTGCACGGTAAAGGGTATGCAGTCCACCTGGCAGTGCCCCGTCTCGCTGTTAAGCAGGGCCAGGCCGGTGAGGAAACTGACACGTTTGCCACTGGCAGCCAATAATTGCTCGCGCGCGTTTTCGAACGTGTGAGGCTTGCCGATGATGCGGCCTTCCAGCGCGGCGACCTGGTCGGAGCCGATGATCAAATGTCCAGGATGGCTGGCGGCGAGGGCACGGGCTTTCTGTTCGGCCAGGCGTTTGACCAGATCCGTGGCCGACTCATTTGCAGCGTGGCTTTCGTCGATATCCGGCGAGCTGCAGGTGAACGGCAGGTGCAGGCGGCTCAGCAATTCCCGGCGATAAACCGAGCTGGAAGCGAGTAATAAAGGCAGCATGGACGTCTCCTCAAGGCAGCCGCCGATTCTAGCGGGGCGACCGGCCGACGCACAGGGCTGAATTTCCTTTGACATGGCTGGGGGCATCCCTATAATGCTGCGCCTATGTTGAATGACCCGATTCCACCTCACGTTGACCCGCGCAAATTGGCTGATCGTGGCACTTCCCTTCAAGGTGAGTTGCTGCTGGCCGATTTGGAGAGACTCTGCGACCCGCTTTCCGACACTGTCGGTACGGTGCAGGCCAAATTCGTTTTTGAACGAGATGAACGTAAATCTGTGGTAATCCACAGCTTTATCGACACCGAGGTCAAAATGGTTTGCCAGCGTTGTCTTGAGCTGGTCACCCTGCCGATCCACAGCGAGTGCAGTTATGCTGTGGTGAAGGAGGGTGCGAATACCCAGTCGTTGCCGAAAGGTTATGACGTGCTGGAACTGGGCGAAGATCCTTTGGATCTGCATGCACTGATCGAGGAGGAGCTTCTGCTCGCCTTGCCCATTGTGCCTGCTCATCATCCGGAAGAATGCCAGCAGCCGGCGGGCCTCGATGACGAGCCCGAACCGAGCGAGGACGAGGTAACGCGGTCCAACCCGTTCAGTGTATTGGCGCAGTTAAAGCGTGACCCAAACGTTTAGGAGTTAATCAATTATGGCTGTTCAGCAGAACAAAAAATCCCGCTCTGCCCGTGACATGCGTCGTTCGCACGACGCTCTCGAGGCTAGCACCCTGTCCGTAGAAAAGACCACCGGTGAAGTTCACCTGCGTCACCACGTATCGCCAGAAGGCGTATACCGTGGCCGTAAAGTGATCGACAAGGGCGCTGACGAGTAATCACTTGTCTGCTCAAGTCATCGCGATTGACGCAATGGGCGGGGACTTCGGTCCCCGCAGCATTGTTCAGGCCTGCATTGCCAGCCTGGCTGCCACACCCTCGCTGCACCTGACCCTTGTCGGTCAACCCTCCCTCCTTGAAGAACTGATTGCCAGCCATCCGGCGGTGGATCGCGCGCGCCTGACGATTACGCCAGCCAGCGAAACCATCAGCATGGATGACAAGCCGGCGGCGGCCCTGCGTGGCAAGCCCGATTCTTCGATGCGGGTAGCCCTTGAGTTGTTGCACGACGGCAAGGTGCAAGCCTGCGTCAGCGCCGGCAATACCGGTGCATTGATGGCATTGTCGCGGCATGTGCTCAAGACCCTGCCGGGGATTGACCGGCCGGCGATGGTGGCGGCGATTCCGACGCAGAAAGGCTATTGCCAACTGCTGGACCTGGGCGCGAATGTCGATTGCAGTGCCGAGCACCTGTTTCAGTTCGCCGTGATGGGCTCGGTGGCCGCCGAAGCGCTGGGTGTGGTCCGGCCGCGAGTGGCCTTGCTGAACATCGGTACCGAGGACATCAAGGGCAATCAGCAGGTGAAGCTCGCCGCTACCCTGTTGCAGGGCGCGCGGGGCTTGAACTACATCGGCTTTGTCGAAGGCGACGGTTTGTACCGTGGCGAAGCGGATGTGGTGGTGTGCGACGGTTTTGTCGGCAATATCCTGCTCAAGTCCAGCGAAGGCCTGGCCACCATGATCGCGATGCGCATCGAAGCGTTGTTCAAGCAGAGCCTGGCGTCACGCATGGTGGGCGCCCTGGCGCTGCCGTTGATGCGTCGCCTGCAGGCTGACCTGGCGCCAGCGCGGCATAACGGCGCAAGTTTTCTTGGCTTGCAGGGCATTGTGGTCAAAAGCCACGGCTCGGCGGGGGTGCAGGGCTTCCAAAGCGCTATTGCGCGTGCGCTTATCGAGATCCAGGAAAACCTGCCTCAACGTTTGCACGGCCGTCTAGAGGATCTGTTGCCTTAGGCGAATCGGCTCGGGAATGCTTAAATGTGACCGACCAGTTCAATTGACCATCCAATCTGTCAGTTTCGTGCGCTCCCACCATTCATTTTAAGATCGGGAGCGACCATTTCCGACGACCTGATCATTTAGGGGCTTGTTACATGTCTACATCCCTCGCATTCGTCTTTCCAGGGCAGGGTTCGCAGTCCCTCGGCATGTTGGCCGAGCTGGGCGCGCAATATCCGCTGATCCTGGAAACCTTCAAGGAAGCTTCCGATGCCCTGGGTTACGACCTGTGGGCGTTGACCCAGCAGGGGCCGGAAGAACAACTCAATCAAACCGATAAAACCCAACCGGCGATCCTGACCGCTTCGATTGCCCTGTGGCGCCTGTGGCTGGCTGAAGGCGGCGCACGCCCGGCATTCGTGGCCGGTCATAGCCTGGGCGAATACAGCGCCCTGGTGGCGGCGGGCAGCCTGACCCTGGGCGAGGCGGTCAAGCTGGTCGAGCGTCGTGGCCAACTGATGCAGGAAGCCGTTCCGGACGGGCAGGGCGGCATGGCCGCTATCCTCGGCCTGGACGATGCGGTCGTGATCGAGGCCTGCGCCGAAGCCGCTCAGGGCGAAGTGGTCAGCGCAGTGAACTTCAACTCCCCTGGCCAGGTGGTGATCGCCGGTGCCAAGGCGGCGGTCGAGCGTGCCATCGAAGGCTGCAAGGCCCGTGGCGCCAAGCGTGCGCTGCCGTTGCCGGTGAGCGTGCCGTCCCATTGCGAGTTGATGCGTCCGGCAGCCGAGCGGTTTGCCGAGTCCATCGCCGCCATCAACTGGCAGGCGCCGCAGATTCCGCTGGTGCAGAACGTCAGCGCGGCGGTTGCGCCTGATCTCGAGACCCTCAAGCGCGACCTGTTGGAGCAGCTCTACAAGCCGGTACGCTGGGTTGAGTCGGTACAGACGCTGGCCGCCAATGGCGCCACCGAGCTGGTTGAATGCGGCCCGGGCAAGGTCCTGGCTGGCCTGAACAAGCGTTGCGCCGACGGTGTGTCGACCGCCAATCTCAATACCCCGGATGCCTTCGCTGCCGCTCTCGCGGCACTGGCCTGACCCCTGATCCCCGAACTTAGGAGAAGCCTGCATGAGTCTGCAAGGTAAAGTTGCACTGGTTACCGGCGCCAGCCGTGGCATTGGCCAGGCCATCGCCCTGGAACTGGGCCGTCAGGGCGCCGTTGTCATTGGCACCGCCACTTCCGCTTCGGGCGCCGAGCGTATCGCCGCGACCTTGAAGGAAAACGGTGTCCAAGGCACTGGCCTTGAGCTGAATGTGACCAGCGATGAGTCCGTGGCTGCGGTACTGGCCGAGATCACCGCACAGTTCGGTGCGCCGGCAATTCTGGTGAATAACGCCGGTATCACCCGCGATAACCTGATGATGCGCATGAAAGACGACGAGTGGTACGACGTGGTCGACACCAACTTGAACAGTCTGTTTCGCCTGTCCAAGGGCGTTTTGCGCGGCATGACCAAGGCGCGCTGGGGCCGAATTATCAATATTGGCTCTGTAGTGGGTGCCATGGGCAACGCAGGCCAAGTAAACTACGCAGCCGCCAAGGCCGGTCTGGAAGGTTTCAGCCGTGCATTGGCGCGTGAAGTCGGCTCGCGGTCGATTACGGTCAACTCGGTGGCCCCAGGGTTCATCGATACCGATATGACCCGCGAACTGCCGGAAGCACAGCGTGAAGCCTTGCTGACGCAGATTCCGCTGGGCCGTCTGGGCCAGGCTCAAGAGATCGCGAATGTGGTCACTTTCCTGGCATCCGACGGTGCGGCATACGTGACTGGGGCTACAATCCCGGTGAACGGCGGGATGTACATGAGTTAAATTGTGACGGATCGCTTCAAAAAAATGTCATACGAGCTGTCTAAAATCCGTTATAAAGCTGCAACTTAATTTATAGGCAGGTGGCCTACGGGGTACAGGGTGAAGCTTTCAGTTGAAAAGCTGAAATGGCTTTCTATACACTTACCCACTGGCCAGCTGCCTGAATTTGTCCATTAGGAGTTAAACAAGGTATGAGCACCATCGAAGAGCGCGTCAAGAAAATCGTTGCCGAGCAACTGGGCGTCAAAGAAGAAGAAGTGATCAACACTGCTTCCTTCGTAGAAGACCTGGGTGCCGATTCCCTTGACACCGTTGAGCTGGTGATGGCTCTGGAAGAGGAATTCGAGACCGAAATCCCGGACGAAGAAGCTGAAAAAATCACTACTGTTCAAGCTGCTATCGACTACGTTACTAGCCACCAGGCGTAATAGTTTGTAGTCGTCGCTTGCTGTCAGGGAAAAACCGCACTGCTGTAACGGCGTGCGGTTTTTTCTTTAGCTCTGATGAAAAGTGGCTCTGAAGCAAAGTGTCGTCATCAAGAAAAAGGAGAGTGCTGTGTCGCGTAGACGCGTCGTAGTCACCGGTATGGGTATGTTGTCGCCACTGGGTACGGATGTGCCGAGCAGTTGGCAGGGCATTCTGGCTGGCCGCAGTGGTATTGGTCTGATCGAACACACGGACCTTTCTGCCTATTCCACCCGTTTTGGCGGCTCGGTAAAGGGTTTCAATGTCGAGGAATATCTCTCGGTCAAAGAGTCCCGCAAACTCGACCTGTTCATTCAATACGGCCTGGCAGCCGGTTTTCAGGCAGTGCGTAACGCCGGCCTGGAAGTGACCGACGCCAACCGTGAGCGTATCGGCGTCGCCATGGGATCGGGTATTGGCGGTCTGACCAATATCGAAGAAACCAGTCGCACGCTGCATGATTCCGGCCCCCGTCGAATTTCACCGTTCTTCGTTCCGGGCTCGATCATCAATATGATTTCCGGTTTCCTGTCCATCCACTTGGGTGCCCAGGGACCTAACTACGCCATTGCCACGGCGTGCACCACGGGCACTCACTGCATCGGCATGGCGGCGCGCAATATCGCCTATGACGAGGCGGATGTGATGATCGCCGGTGGCGCCGAAATGGCCGCCTGTGGCCTGGGCATGGGCGGCTTCGGCGCATCCCGTGCGCTGTCGACGCGCAATGACGAACCGACCCGTGCCAGCCGTCCATGGGACAAGGGCCGTGACGGTTTCGTGCTGTCCGACGGTGCCGGTGCCCTGGTGCTCGAAGAACTGGAACACGCCAAGGCGCGGGGTGCCACCATCTACGCCGAGCTGATCGGTTTCGGCATGAGCGGCGACGCCTACCACATGACCTCGCCACCGGCCGATGGTGCTGGCGCTGCGCGTTGCATTACCAACGCCCTGCGCGATGCGAAGGTCAACCCGGACCAGGTGCAGTACATCAACGCCCACGGCACCTCGACCCCGACTGGCGACCTGGCGGAAGCCGAAGCCATCAGGTCGGTGTTCGGCGACCATGCCTACAAGCTGGCGGTCAGCTCTACCAAGTCCATGACCGGCCATCTGTTGGGTGCGGCGGGCGCGGTCGAGGCGATCTTCAGTGTGATGGCCATCAAGGATCAGGTCGCTCCGCCGACCATCAACCTCGATGAGCCGGACGAAGGTTGCGACCTGAACTTCGTGCCTCACGAAGCACAGCCGATGCCGATCGACGTGGTGATCTCCAACTCGTTCGGTTTCGGTGGCACCAACGGTTCCCTGGTGTTCCGCCGGTTCGCCGAGTGATGCACAGCTGGGTCGACGGTCAGCCAGCGGACAGCGTGCCCCTGAAGGATCGTGGCCTGGCTTATGGCGACGGCTTGTTTGAGACGATTGCCGTCAAGGCCGGGCAGCCCGTGCTGCTCGACCGCCACCTGCACCGCCTCGACGAGGGCTGCAGGCGGTTGGCACTGGTTGCGGATCCGGCGCTGATCCGCAGCGAAGTGCTGGCTTATGCCGCCGCCCTCGGCGACGGTGTTCTCAAGTTGATGCTCACCCGCGGCGACAGCCTGCGCGGTTATGGCATCAACCCCGGCGCTCCCGTGCGTCGGATCTTGCTGGGCAGTCCGCCCGCCACTTATCCCCCGGCCTATGGAACCGACGGTATCCGCCTGTTTCCGTGTGCCACCCGCTTGTCCGAACAACCGCTATTGGCGGGTCTCAAGCACCTCAACCGCCTGGAGCAAGTGCTTGCCCGCGCCGAATGGCAAGACGCCGAGCATGCCGAGGGCTTGATGCTGGATAGGTCCGGACGCGTCATCGAGGGCGTGTTCAGCAACTTGTTCCTGGTTTGCAACGGCTTGTTACTAACCGCCGATCTGGCGCGTTGCGGGGTTGCCGGTGTCATGCGCGCCGAGGTCCTGGCCCAGGCACAAGCGCTGGGCATCCCGGTGGCCGTGGCTGATATCAGCCTTGAGCAGTTGCAACAGGCTGATGAAGTCTTTGTGTGCAACAGCGTTTATGGCATTTGGCCGGTGCGCGACTGTGCTGCGATGAGCTGGTCGGTTGGCCCGCTCACCCGTAAACTGCAGGGCATTGTTCGCGCACTATTGGATATTTGAGTTGATACGAAAACTGGTTGTACTGCTGCTGATCGGTGTGTTCTCGGCGGCGTTGCTGTTGGGGTTTTCCGCCTGGAAACTCGATTCCTCCCTGAAGCAGCCGCTGAACCTGACGCAGGAGCAGTTGCTTGATGTGCCGGCAGGGGCCACCCCCACGGGTACCTTCAATCGCCTGGAGGCCGAGGGTGTGCTCGAAGGTGCCTTCTGGCTGCGCCTGTACTGGCGTTTCAACCTCGATGGACAGCCGCTGCACAGCGGCGAATATCGCATGACGCCTGGGATGACCGCCCAGGGCCTGATTGGCCTGTGGCAACGTGGCGAAGTGGTGCAATACAGCCTGACCCTGGTGGAAGGCTGGAATTTTCGCCAGGTTCGTTCGGCCCTGGCCAAGCATGAAAAGATCGTACAGACCCTCTCGGGCCTGAGTGACAGCGAGGTGATGGACAAGCTTGGCCATCCCGGCGTGTTCCCTGAAGGTCGGTTCTTTCCTGATACCTACCGTTTCGTGCGCGGCATGACCGATGTTGAATTCCTGAAAAAAGCCTACAACCGCCTGGACGATGTACTCGCCCAGGAATGGAGCAAGCGCGCCGCTGATGTGCCATACACCGACCCTTACCAAGCGCTGATCATGGCCTCCCTGGTGGAGAAAGAGACCGGTGTGCCGGAAGAACGTGGGCAGATCGCCGGGGTGTTCGTGCGCCGCATGAAGATCGGCATGCTCCTGCAGACCGACCCGACGGTGATCTACGGCCTGGGGGAGCGCTACAACGGCAAGTTGACCCGCGCCCACCTCAAGGAAGCCAACCCCTACAACACCTACATGGTGGCCGGTCTGCCGCCGACGCCGATCGCCATGGTCGGCCGCGAGGCGATTCATGCTGCGCTGAACCCAGTGCCGGGCAGCAGCCTGTATTTCGTCGCCCGTGGCGATGGCAGCCATATTTTCTCCGATAACCTGGATGCGCATAATGCCGCCGTGCGTGAGTTCCAGCTCAAGCGTCGCGCCGATTATCGCTCCAGCCCGGCGCCGGTGGTAAAACCGCCGGAAGGCCCGACGCCCCCCGCCGATACTCCAGCTCAAGCGCCGGCGGAGCCTGCACCGGACACCGTCGCGCCGCAAAGCCCGCAATGACTCTGACTAAGGACTGCCTGTGACTGGCTTGTTTATTACCCTGGAAGGCCCGGAAGGCGCCGGCAAAAGCACCAACCGCGATTACCTGGCCGAGTGCTTGCGCGCCGAGGGTATCGAAGTGGTGTTGACCCGTGAACCGGGCGGCACGCCGCTGGCCGAGCGTATCCGCGAGGTGCTGCTGACCCCAGGTGACGAACAGATGAACCCGGACACCGAGCTGTTGCTGGTGTTTGCCGCACGTGCCCAGCACCTGGCCGAGGTGATTCGCCCGGCCCTGGCCCGTGGTGCGGTGGTGATTTGTGATCGCTTCACCGATTCCACCTATGCCTACCAGGGCGGTGGCCGGGGCTTGTCGCTGGAGCGCATTGCCACCCTGGAAACCTTTGTGCAGGGCGATTTGCGCCCTGACCTGACCCTGGTGTTCGACCTCCCGGTAGAAGTCGGCCTGGCGCGTGCCAGTGCCCGTGGTCGCCTCGATCGCTTCGAGCTGGAAGGCCAGGCGTTTTTCGAGGCGGTGCGCAGCGCATTCCTTGCGCGCGCCAAGGCTGAACCGGCGCGTTATTACCTGCTGGACGCCGCGCAGCCGCTGGCCCGGGTGCAACAGGCCATTGACGCTTTGTTGCCGACACTGCTGGAGCGTGCCCGTGGCTGAAGCCTACCCCTGGCAGGATAGCCTCTGGCAGCAGTTGGCCGGCCGTGCCCAGCACGCCCACGCCTATTTGCTGCACGGGCCGGCGGGGATCGGCAAGCGCGCCCTCGCCGAACGCCTGATGGCCAGCCTGTTGTGCCAGCGTCCGGTCAACCTGGAAGCCTGCGGCGAGTGCAAATCCTGCCTGTTGCTCAAGGCCGGTAGCCACCCGGACAACTATCTGCTGGAGCCCGAGGAAGCCGACAAGGCGATCAAGGTCGACCAGGTCCGCGACCTTGTCGGTTTCGTGGTGCAAACCGCACAGATGGGCGGGCGCAAGGTGGTGTTGATCGAGCCGGTGGAAGCAATGAACATCAATGCCGCCAACGCTTTGCTCAAAAGCCTGGAAGAACCTTCCGGCGATACGGTGCTGTTGCTGGTCAGTCACCAGTCCAGCCGCTTGTTGCCGACCATTCGCAGCCGGTGCGTGCAGCAGGCGTGCCCGTTGCCGAGCGAGGCCATGAGCTTGCAGTGGCTGGCACAGGCGCTGCCGGAGTGCGCCGAAGACGAACGGGTCGAGTTACTGACCCTGGCCGCCGGTTCACCCCTGGCAGCGGTGAAGCTGCACGCCCAGGGCGTGCGCGAGCAACGGGCGCTGGTGGTGGATGGCGTGAAAAAACTGCTCAAGCAGGAGCTGTCCGCTACTCAGTTGGCCGAAGCGGCCTGGAAAGACATCCCCTTGCTGCTGCTGTTCGACTGGTTCTGCGACTGGTCGAGCCTGATCCTGCGCTACCAGTTGACCCAGGATGAACAGGGCCTGGGCCTGCCGGACATGCGCAAGGTGGTGCAGTACCTAGCGCAGAAAAGTGCCCAGGACAAGGTGCTCAATATCCAGGACTGGATCCTCGCCCAGCGCCAGAAGGTGCTCGGCAAGGCCAACCTCAACCGCGTGCTGTTGCTCGAAGCGCTGCTGGTGCAGTGGGTCGGCTTGCTCGGCCGCCGTTAATTTCCGTGGCCGACGGGTGTATCGTTGGCCAGGCCCTTTCCGTGACTTAAGTCGTAATTTCCTATGCTCGTAGATTCCCATTGCCACCTTGATCGCCTTGACCTTGCCCAGCATGGCGGTTCCCTTGATGCCGCCCTCGAAGCCGCCCGCCAGCGCGGGGTAGGGCACTTCCTGTGCATCGGCGTCAGTGCCGACAACGCCGCTGACGTCAAAGCCCTCGCCGATCGCTATGCCGATGTGGATTGCTCGGTGGGTGTCCACCCGTTGGACCTCAAGCCCGGTGAGGCCCCGGCCCTCGACTGGCTGTTGGGGGAGCTGAACCACCCGCGCGTGGTCGCCATTGGCGAGACCGGCCTGGATTACCACTACGAACCCGAAGCCGCCGAGTTGCAGCAGGCATCGTTTCGCCTGCACCTGCAAGCCGCCCGGCAGACCGGTAAACCAGTGATTGTCCACACCCGCGGTGCTCGCGCCGATACCCTGGCCCTGCTGCGCGAAGCCGCGCTCCCCCAGGCAGGCGTGCTGCATTGTTTCACCGAAGACTGGGACATGGCCAAGGCTGCCCTGGACCTGGGGTTCTATATCTCCCTGTCGGGCATCGTGACTTTCCGCAATGCCGATGCCTTGCGGGATGTGGCGCGCCAAGTACCGGTCGACCGTCTGCTGGTGGAAACCGACTCGCCGTATCTGGCGCCCATACCCCATCGCGGCAAGCCAAACCTGCCGGAGTATGTGCGGGATGTGGCGGATTACCTGGCGATGCTGCGCGGTGAGTCATATGAGCGCTTTGCCGAACAGACCACTGCGAACTTCAAGCGCCTGTTCCCGCAGGCCCATGTGGCCGGGTAACGGGGCCGGACAAATCGCAGGCAAAAAAAACCCGGGTTCTGGGGGGGCGAATCCGGGCTAAGACCATTAGGAGTAAAACAAGGGCACGCGGTCCGTTGGTACCCAGGTCGACGCTTCACTTGGGGGAGATGTCGCGCCGACAGTTGAAGTATTGATCAGTATCCGATTCAGTCCAGTCGCGGCTGGTCGTTTCTTAAACAGATTTGGAATACGTGCGCTTCGCTTGAGTTCTCATTGAGCCGGTGCCCAGCTGTAGTTGTTGCGTATTATTTCTGACTGATAAGCATGAAATCGTTGGCGGACTGAAAGTAAAGTGCGCAACGGGTTCACATAGACGTTGCCCAACGACCGTTCAGTCGGGATAATCCCTCGCATCGGGTAAATCGTATCGCCACGTATCCGTGGCCCTGCGCAACCCTCCCTAATACCGACCTCTGCAGACCTCTTCCTCATGCACAAAGAACCCCGTAAGGTCCGTGAGTTTCGCCGCCGTGAGCAGGAAATTCTCGACACTGCACTCAAGTTGTTCCTCGAACAAGGTGAAGACAGCGTCACCGTCGAGATGATTGCGGATGCCGTGGGTATCGGCAAAGGCACGATCTACAAGCATTTCAAATCCAAGGCCGAAATCTACCTGCGCCTGATGCTCGACTACGAGCGCGACTTGAACGAGTTGCTGCACTCGGCCGATGTCGACAAGGACAAGGAGGCCCTGTCCCGGGCCTATTTCGAATTCCGCATGCGTGACCCGCAGCGCTATCGCCTGTTCGACCGCCTGGAAGAAAAAGTGGTCAAGGGCCACCAGGTGCCGGAAATGGTCGAGGAACTGCACAAGATCCGCGCCTCGAACTTCGAACGCCTGACCCTGCTGATCAAGGGTCGCATCAGTGAAGGCAAGCTTGAAGATGTGCCGCCGTACTTCCACTACTGTGCCGCCTGGGCCTTGGTGCATGGCGCCGTGGCGCTGTACCACTCGCCGTTCTGGAGCAATGTGCTGGAAGATCAGGAAGGTTTCTTCCAGTTCCTGATGGACATCGGTGTGCGCATGGGCAACAAGCGCAAGCACAGCACCGAGCAGCCACACGCCCCCGCTGAAACGCCTGCCACGTAATGATTTGCTGCCAGGTGCAGTAACCCAGGAATATACTCAGGCAAGGATCTTGCTAAAAGCTGATTTATCAGTCAGTTTTTAGCGCGCCCCGAATCATCCTCTGCCGGAGTGATCCATGATCGTTGATCGTCAAGGCAGGCGTTTTCGCAATTTGCGGATCAGCCTGACCTCAGCCTGCAATTACGCGTGTACCTACTGCGTGCCAAACGGCAAGCGGCTGGTGGCTGCCCAGGACGAACTCTCGGCCGAGGCCATGGCCCGTGGCGTGGCCTATCTGATTGAAGCGGCGGGTATCGAGCGCCTGCGTATCACCGGCGGCGAGCCGCTGGTCAGCCCCAAACTCGAAGCCTTCATGGGCGCCGTGGGTGGGATGGGCCTCAGTGATATCAGCCTGACCACTAATGGCCAGTTACTTGCGCGCAAACTGCCGCTGCTGGTGGACGCCGGTATCCGGCGTATCAACGTTTCCCTCGACACCCTGGACGCCGACGCCTTCCGCAGCATCGCCCGTGGCGGTGACCTGGCCACCGTGCTCGATGGCATGGACCAGGCCCGCGCGGCCGGGATCAAGATCAAGGTCAATATGGTGCCGTTGCGCGGGCAGAACCTCGACCAGGTGATGCCCCTGCTCGACTATTGCCTGGAGCGTGGCTATGAATTGCGCTTTATCGAGTTGATGCGCATGGGCCACCTGGCCAAGGACTCCAATGCGTTTCTGCAGCAATTCGTCAGCTTGCAGCAACTGCTTGGTCTGATCGGCGAACACCATGAATACCTGCAAGCCAACGCACCGGTAGATGCCACGGCCGTTCGCTACGAAGTGCCGGGCAAAGGCTTTTTTGGCGTGATCGCCAACGAAAGCGTGCCGTTCTGCCGCACCTGCTCGCGGCTGCGGCTGTCGTCGACCGGTTGGCTGCATGGCTGCCTGTCGTCGAGCAACCGGCACTACGTCGGCGACCTGCTGGACAAGCCGCGTCACCAGGCGCTGCCGGCCTTGCAGGGCCTGTTGGTCAAGGCGCTGGGCGATAAACAGGAAGTCGCGTTCTCCGGCGGCGCGACGGTCATGAAGATCATCGGCGGCTAACGCTATCCCGAAGATGACACATCACCCACATTTGATTTGAGCTGCCCTCAAGCTGGCGCAGAACCTGCATCTTGAGCCCATTCGCCGGTTTTCCGTCACCGGCTTCTGGAGGATTAGGATGCGTAGTCTGGTTTTGTTGCTGGCGTCGTTGACGTTGAGTGGTTGCATGACCGTCAGCGATATGGCCGAAGGCACCCGCTATCAGATGAGCGATGCCGGGTTGCTCGACCATAGCGATACTCGCCGTACCGCCTCGGTTCGCATCCAGCCGGACTCCTTTGTGTTTATCGCCCAAGGCGCTTTCGTACCACCGGGCAGTGCCTATCCGCGTCCGAACGTGGTAGCCGAGGAAGCCTTCAACGGCTTCGTCGAATACTTCCCCATGGTGCGCCGCGCCCGTCAGCCCGAAGGGCTTGAGCAGGCCATGGCCGAAGCCCGTGCGGCCGGTGCCCATTACTTGCTGTACTGCCGTTTTGCCGCGGCGGATGACCGTATCGGCAACGCCGATGAGTGGACCGACCAGCAGGCCCTCGACCGCCTCGGCCTGGACAGCGGTGTGATCCAGATCATGTTGATCGAGACCAGCACCCAGTATTTGATTGATACTGCACGTATTCGCAATCGTGGCGGTTTACTGACGTTCCACGACAACAAGCCCGAAGATCTGATTGCCCGGCCCCTGGCGCAGTACGCCCGAGGCCTGCTGGGCATGGGGGACCAGTAAGGCCAGCACGTAAAAGAGGGATAACACCATGACCGATTCCGCCAAGGCCAATGACCTGTTGGCCCAACTGCCCAAGGGCAAGGGGCCGGCGCCGGTGCATCTGTGGAACCCGGACTTCTGCGGCCATATCGACATGCGTATCGCCCGTGATGGCACCTGGTTCTACCAGGGCACGCCCATCGGGCGTAAGCCGATGGTCAAGTTGTTCTCCAACATCCTTCGCCGTGATGGCGACGATTACTTCTTGGTCACCCCTGTAGAAAAGGTGGGCATCAGCGTCGATGATGCGCCCTTTGTCGCGGTAACCCTGGATGTCGAAGGGCAGGGCGAAAGCCAGGTGTTGCGCTTTACCACCAACGTCGATGATCAAATCGAGGCTGGCCTCGAACACCCGCTGCGGGTAGTGATCGACCCCGACACTCAAGAACCGTCCCCCTATCTGCGTGTGCGCACCAACCTCGAAGCGCTGATTCACCGCAATGTGTTCTACCAATTGGTGGAGCTGGCCGTGAGCCGTCCGATCAACGGTCAGAACTGGCTCGGTGTGTGGAGCGGCGGGGAGTTTTTCCGTATCGGGCGGGAGCCCTGAGGGCGGTTTTTTCATCCCTTTGAAATAATTCGCTTGCTGTGATCGGGCGCTTTCGGTTATCAATTTGTACATGATTAGACATGTTCGATTTGATAAGAAAAAACGCGTCGTCGACGAGCTCATCCGCCGTATCGAGGGTGGGGTGATGGCCGACGGTTTCCTGCTACCGGGCGAGCACCAGTTGGCCGAAGAGTTTGCGGTCAGTCGTGGCACCTTGCGTGAGGCCCTGGCCGAGCTCAAGCGCCGTAATTACATCGCCACCCAGAGTGGCGTGGGTTCCATCGTCACCTTTGACGGCATGGTGCTTGACCAGCGCAGCGGTTGGGCCCAGGCCCTGGCCGACACGGGCGCGCTGGTGACCACCGATATCCTGCGCTTCGAAGCCGTGACCCGCGCGGACCTGCTCAGCCGTTTCGGCAACGATCAATTTATTGCCCTCGACCGCCGTCGGCGCACCACCGACGGCACCGCCGTGTCCCTGGAACGCTCGTTGATGCCGGCGACCGGTGGCCTGGAAAGCCTGCCCCGTGTGGGCCTGATCGACAACTCCCTGACCATCACCCTGGCCGCCTACGGTTATGTCGGCGCCGAGGGCGACCAGTGGATCGGCGCCGAGCCGCTGAGCGAGGAAGACGCCGAATTGCTCGGTCGCCCGGCAGGCACGGTATTTCTCAAGGCTTCGCGTACCACCTACGACCGTCGCGAGCGCTTCATGGAGCACGTCGAAAGCTTGCTCGACCCTCTGCACTTTCGCCTGCACCTGCAGTTTGGAACGTCGAAATGACCCCGATGCTTCGCGCTCTTGGCGCTTTCTATGGCCTGGCCCTGGGCGATGCCTTGGGCATGCCCACCCAATCCTTGAGCCGTGAACAGGTCAAGGCGCGCTTCGGTGCGATCACTGCCCTGGAAGATGCTGACGCCAACCAGCCCATCGCGCCGAACATGCCCGCTGGCTCCATCACCGATGACACCGAACAGGCGATTCTGGTCGGCGAGTTGCTGGTGGAAGGCCACGGCAAGATCGACCCCACTGTGCTCGCCCAGCGCCTGATCGACTGGGAAGCGGTGATGCGTGCCAAGGGCTCCCAGGATTTGCTCGGGCCTTCGACCAAGCGCGCCATCGACATGATCCTCGCCGGGCACACCCCGGAAGAAGCCGGACGCTACGGCACCACCAATGGCGCGGCGATGCGCATCACACCGGTGGGCATCGCCGCCGATGTGCGCGACCCGGCGCAGTTTCTCCAGGCGGTGATCCAGGCGTGCCAGGTTACCCACAACACCACCCTGGGCATCTCCAGTGCGGCGGCGGTGGCCGCCGTGGTATCGGCGGGCATCAACGGTGTGGACCTGGGCGAAGCGTTGAACATCGGCACCCAGCTCGCCCAGCAAGCCGAAAGCCATGGACACTGGATTGCGGGCGGGCGTATTTCCACGCGCATCAGTTGGGCGCGGACCTTGAGCGTCGGCAGTGGCGACAAGGCGCTGTTCGCCGACCTGCTCTATGAATTGATCGGCACCTCCGTCGCGTCCCAGGAGTCGGTGGTGGTGTCGTTCGCCCTCGCGCAGCAAGTGGCGTCGGGCGAAATGAACGCATTTGAAGCCCTGTGCCTGGCCGCCAGCCTGGGGGGCGATACCGACACCATCGCCGCGATGCTCGGGGCCATGTTGGGGGCGTGCCTGGGCATGCAGTGCTGGCCTGAAGCGATGATCGAACAGGTCAAGCGGGTCAATGGCCTGGATCTACAGGCGCTGGTGCAGGGGCTGCTGACCATTCGGTAAGCGCCGCAAACAAACAGGTGGGAGCGGGCCTGCTCGCGTCAGCGGCGTATCCGCCCCGATGCTTTGACAGAAAGCGCGCTCCCACTGTGAGCTCATCGAGTCAGGAAGACCGAGAGTCGATCGACCTTAAGCATCTGCCACAACCACAACAATACAGGCACCAGGAGCACCCCTCATGAGCAGCATCTCTTCCAGCCAAAGCGCTGGGCAATTGGAAACACGCGGCATCGAACCGGTCCCTGAAGGCGAGTGCAACGGTCATCCGCTGCAACTGTTCTGGGTGTGGTTCGCCGCCAATATCAGCATTCTCGGCTTGCCGCTGGGCGCGACCCTGGTGGCGTTTCGTGGGCTGGCTATCTGGCAGGCGATCATCGTTGCGATCCTTGGCGCAGCCGGTTCCTTCGCGGTGGTGGGCATTATTTCCATCGCTGGCCGCCGTGGGCGTGCGCCCAGCCTGACCCTGTCCCGCGCGATCTTCGGCGTACGCGGCAATATCGGCCCGACCCTGGTCTCGCTGATGTCACGCCTGGGCTGGGAAACGGTCAACACCACCACCGCCGCCTTCGTGCTGCTCTCGTTGTGTTCGATCCTGTTCGGCTCCCCGGTGGAGGCGAAAAGTGCGCCGCTGCTGACCCTGATCTTCATCGCCATTTTCGTGTTGCTGACCCTGTCGGTTTCCGGCCTGGGCCACGCTACCTTGCTGGTGATCCAGAAGTGGGCCACCTATGTATTCGGTGCCTTGAACATCCTGGTCGGCGGTTTCCTCTGCGCCACCATCGACTGGAGCGCGGTGTTCAACGCTACCCCGGCACCGATGAGCGCGATGATGATCGGCATCGGCACCATGGCTGCCGGTACCGGTATCGGCTGGGCCAACGCCGGTGCCGATATGTCGCGCTACCAGCACCGCAGCGTCAAGGCCGTGCGCCTGGTGGCGTCCGCAGCGTTTGGTGCCGGCATTCCGCTGGTGCTGCTGATCACCCTCGGCGGCCTGCTGTCGGTGGGCAACCATGACCTGGCCTCGGCCACCGACCCGATCATCGCGATCCGCGACATGCTGCCGACCTGGATGGCCGTGCCGTACCTGATCACCGCGTTTGGCGGGTTGCTGCTGTCGAATAACTTGTCGGTGTATTCGGCCGGCCTCACCACCTTGACCCTCGGTCTGAAGGTCAAGCGCGTGCATGCGGTGATCGTCGACATCGTGGCGATCTTCGCCGGCTCCATTTACTTCATGCTGATCGCCGACAGCTTCTACGGTCCGTTCATCACCTTTATCTCGTTGCTGGCGGTGCCGATCACCGCCTGGGTCGGGATCTTTGTGGTCGACCTGATCCATCGCCACTACTACAGCCCCAAGGATTTGCTGGACGTGAGCCCAAGCAGCGCCTACTGGTATCGCGGTGGCGTGGAATGGCGGGCGTTCGGCGCCTGGGCCGTGGCGATCGTGCTGGGTTTCAGCTTCACCACGATCGGTACCACTGCGCAAAACATCTGGTTCGCCGGGCCATTGTCCGACTCCTGGCTGGGCCACAACGGCCTGGGCTGGATCGTCACCTTCCTGGTTGCCGGCGGCATTTACGCGGTACTCGGCGGCGCGGCTGACCGTCGTCCGGCTTTAGTTGAGAGCCCCAATGTCTAGATTGCTGCACACTGGCCAGGTCATCGTCGACCTGGTCATGTCCCTGGAAAAACTGCCGGCCACCGGTGGCGACGTGCTCGCGCACTCGGCCAGCTTCGAGGCTGGCGGCGGGTTCAATGTGATGGCGGCGGCGCGACGCAATGGCTTGCCGGTGGTGTACCTGGGGCGTCATGGCAACGGCCGCTTCGGCGACCTGGCCCGTGCCGCCATGCAGGCCGAAGGTATTGAAATGGCCTTGGCGGCCAGCGGTGGCAAAGACACCGGGTTGTGCGTGTCTCTCACGGAAGCCACCACCGAACGCACCTTCATCTCCCATATCGGCGCTGAGGGCGAGTTGAGTGCCGAGGACTTGGCCGCCGTAACGCCGCAGGCGGACGACTATGTGTATGTCAGTGGCTACAGCCTGCTCCTTGAGGGCAAGGCACAGCCGCTGATCGACTGGCTGCTGGCACTGCCACGCGCAATCGTGGTGGTGTTCGACCCGGGCCCTCTGGTCAAGGCGCCGGGCTCGGCCTTGATGAGCGCATTGTTGCCGCGTATCGATATCTGGACCAGCAATGGCCCCGAAGCGCTCGCGTTTACCGGTGCGGCGGATATCACCGCCGCGTTGCCCGCGCTCAGTCAGCACCTGCCCGCCGAAACGTTGCTGGTCGTGCGTGACGGGCCGAATGGCTGCTGGGTCGGGCGCGCGGGTGAGGTTGAGCACGTGCCGGGCTTCAAGGTGCGGGCCGTGGATAGCAATGGCGCTGGGGATGCGCACGCGGGCGTGTTCATGGCCGGTCTGGCCATGGGCCTGGCGCCCGCCGTGGCGGCACGCCGCGCGAACGCGGCGGCGGCACTGGCGGTTACCCGCTGGGGACCTGCGACGTCTCCAGGCACTGCCGAGGTTGACGCGCTACTCGCTGAATGACCATGCACTCAAAGATCGGCAAGCACCCTCTGATCAATGATCAAGTAACTTATTGATTTTTAAGGTTTAGTCTTTCCCTTGAGCGCCCGGTTTTTTGTGGCGAACGAGCTTGTTGTAGTGAGCGGGCTTGTTGTGGCGAACGAGCTTGTTGTGGCGAGCGGGCTTGTTGTGGCGAGCGGGCTTGTTGTGGCGAGCGGGCTTGCCCCGCGTTGGGGCGCGAAGCGGCCCCTAAACCCATCGACCGAGATCCCGCGGGTAGGATCGCGGTGGATTTGCTGGGGCTGCTGCGCAGCCCAACGCGGGGCAAGCCCGCTCGCCACAGACGGGCCGATATTCTTCGATATGCGCCGCTTAGCGCTTCTGTTCAGCGGTGAACATTGCTTCCACGACGCATCGCGATATTCCTTCTGGCCCTTGGATCAGGGCCAGGCCAGATAAAAGCCATTACTGCCGGGTTTGGCTTTCCAGCTTTCGCGCTTCTTCCACGCCCGACGCGGTCAGCTTGATCGGCAGGTTCAACGCATAGTCACCGGCAGCATCGGTGGTCACATGCCCATCCTTGATAAAGCCGCGGTCTTGCAGGAGCGCCAAGACACTGGCGACCACTTTTTCACCGCGGTAATTATCCAGCACCTCCTTGCCCAACCCGTTCGGGTGGGCGTGCAGCAGGCGGGTGAGGACTTCTTGTTCAAGGTTTTTATCGACGTTCATGCATACCTCTTCACTGGGAAATGATCGGGTGTTGGTCTTGCTACCGATGCATCAAGGCGCAGGCTGTTTCGGGGCGCCTGGGATGTTGGAGTCGTCGCCTTTGTTGATCGTCGGCTGATTGACCGATGGGCCCATTTTGCCGTTACCGACCGCGGCCGGGGCCTGGCGCTGGGTGTCGTTGCCTTTGGTGCGCGGATCGGCGCCGTTGTCGATGATGGCGCCACCGTTGGTGTCGAGGCCGGTGCCCATCGAATCCTGGGATTCCTGGGTGGCAGGGCTGGGCGGGCTGCCCACAGGATCGGTCTTGCCGGTGGACGAGGTGGCGGCCAATGCACTCAGCGAAGCGGCGGACAGCAGGCCGGTGAGGGCGAGGGCGGCAAACGTGGAATTCTTCATGAGGGTGTCTCCATATGATTAATGTCCTTACCCTTGATTGGTCCGCCCAGTTTGCGGGTTCGTGCCTCGGTGGCGACGAACGGTATCAGCTTACCTGTAAGATTTTATGTGCCGAGAGACGGCGCTCGATCAAGCGTGCAACGGTGATCAGCCAGTTCAGCGCGGCGATGATCAGTACGCCCAGCATCAGTGTCGACAGCCCGAATTCGACGATGATCTTGCCCGCCAGCCAGGGAAAGCCAAACACGCCGACAAAGTAGGCCAGGCTGAACAGCAGCAATGCCTGGGACGTTGTACCGGGCGGCGCTTCGTGGGCGACCAGCCCGTTGATGACGGAATACGTCAGGCCGTATCCCACTCCCAGCGTGGCCGCCGCCAGCAGATAGCTGAGGTTGCCGCTCACGCCAAAGGCGAACAGTGCGATCGAACCGAGCATGATCCCGGATAACACACAGGCAGCCCGATAGGCATCCAGCTTGACCACGAAGCCGGCGATCAACAGGCGGCTGGTGATCGCTGCACTCAGGAACCCCGCGAAGAACAGCGAGTAGTCCAACCCGTGCGCGGCGGCATAGCTGGTCTGGAACGATGAGAGCCCGCCAAACACGCAGCCACCCAGGCCGACCATGAGGATCGCGAACGCCGCCTTGGAAGACAGCACCCGGCGGCTGGCGGCCAGGGAAATCCGCGAAGCCGGGGCATTTTCCCGATGCTTGAGCGCGGCGCCCAATCGCCAGAAAACAAGAACCCCGGCGAGGCTGGCCAACCCGGCAATATAGAACGCGGTCGTCAGGGGCAGGTCCAGTGCCGCGGTGGCGCGTCCGAGCAAAGGGCCGGAGCCGATGCCACTCAACATGCTGCCCGACAGCAGCGCAAAGTACTTGGCGCGTTGGCTGGGTTCTACCAGCAAGGTCACGATGATCGGGCCCAGCGTATAGAAGACGCCCCAGCCCAATCCGAGGGCCAGCCCGAACAGCATCAAGCCCTGGCCAAACCCTGGCGTCAGGGCAAAACCCAGGCAGGCAAGTACCAGCAACACGCCCATCCCCGCGATGGCCCGTGCCGCTCCCCACGCATCGGCCAAGTGCCCGGAGAGCACCACCGCCACGAACGTGCTGAGCATTGCCGTGGAAATCACACTGCCCGCGTCATGCTCGTTCCCACCGCGCGAATGAATCAGCAACGACAGCAAAAAGGTTGAACCGTAGGACAGCGACAATAGGAAGCTGGCAAGGCAAAACAGGGCGAACAATTTTCCGCCCACCGGTGAGGTGGAGTGCATGGGCAAGCCTTGGGGTCGTTGGAGTTATGGCCGATTTTTACCACGCACGCCCAGGCGGATTGTTCTGTGGTTGGTGGTGCTTGCGTTAGCCGGCAACGGAGTAAGGCCGGTTTACAGTGCGCCGATCTCCTCGATAAACGTCTCCATGAATCCCTTGAGCCGATGGTGGCGGGCTTGTGCCAGGCGCTGGCCGGTCGGCGTTTGAAATCCGTCGGCCAACGACAATAATTTGGTCTGGAAATGGTCCAGGCAAAAACGTTTGTCGTCGTACTCGCGGTGGCGTGCCGTGGGGTCGGCCGGGTCATACAAACCGCTGCCCATGCGCCCGGCGGTGTAGAACGTGCGGGCTACGCCGATCATGCCCAGGGAGTCGAGGCGATCGGCGTCCTGCGTGATCTTGGCCTCCAGGGTCCGAGGCTCCAAGCCAGCGGAAAAACTATGGGTGGCGATGGCGTGGGTCACGGCGTCGACCCTGGAGGCGGGCCAGCCGAGCAACTGCAACGTCTGCGCCGCCTTGTCGGCGGCCAGCTGCGAGGCTTTCGAGCGCAACGGTGAGTTTTTCTCGACGGCCACGCAGTCGTGCAGCAATACCGCCGCCAGCAACACCTCCAGATCACCGCCTTCCTGCGCCTGGATCAAGCGTGCGTTGTGCCATACGCGCTGCAGGTGCGACAGATCGTGGGCGCCATCTTCCGAAGGCCCGAGGGCATGGGGCAGTAAGGTGGCGGCGAGGTCGGGCAGGGGCGCGAAGGGCATGGGGCTTCTCATCAGGCGGTGGGCCAACAGGGTAGTCGCGATTGAAATTGCACTGCAATCGGTGATGAAACCGTCTTAGTATGTGGCCTTTGAATTTGCCCAAGGTTCGCCCATGACCATTGAGATTCGCCCCGCCGTGCCCAGCGATGCTGCACAGATCCTGACGTTTATCACCGAGCTTGCCGAGTATGAAAAGGCCCGGCATGAAGTGATTGCCAGTGTGGTGGATATCGAGCGCAGCCTGTTCAGCGAGGGCGCTACTGCCCATGGCCTGATCTGCTCGCGGGACGGCTTGCCAATCGGATTCGCGGTGTTCTTTTTCAGCTATTCCACCTGGTTGGGCAGCAATTGCCTGTACCTCGAAGACCTCTACATCAACCCGGAGCAGCGCGGCGGCGGGGCGGGCAAGAAGCTGCTGCGCCACCTGGCGAAGATCGCCTGCGACAACGGGTGCGGGCGCTTTGAGTGGAGCGTGCTGGATTGGAACGAGCCGGCGATTGCCTTCTATAAGTCCATCGGGGCCCAGCCGCAGGAGGAGTGGGTGCGCTATCGGATGGAAGGTGATGCCCTGAGGGATTTCGCCCAGGGCTGATACCCCTCGTAAACCGGCCAGCAAGGCCGGTTTTTTTATATCTATGCTCACTATGTGGGATGCAAATTTATATATTGAGATATTTTGGCTTTCGGGTTTATAGTCGGCGGCATCAGCACTCACTACCAAAAATAAAACAGGTGAAGCGATGCAGGCACAACCGTTGTCACTCCCCGCCGTACCCGAGCCGACTTACGGCGATCGGCTGAAAAACAAGGTGGTGATCGTCACTGGCGCCGCCCAAGGCATTGGCGAGGCGATCGTTGCCTGTTTCCAGGCCCAGCAGGCGCGGCTGGTGATCGCGGATATCCAGGGCGCAAAGGTCGAGGCTGTCGCTGCCCATTGGCGTGAACGCGGCGCCGAAATCCATGCACAGCCCGTCGACATCACGTCCAAGGAGCAATGGCAGGCGTTGGTCAATGTGGCCATCGAGCGCTTTGGCCGCGTGGATGTGCTGGTCAATTGTGCCGGGGTCAATGTGTTCCGCGACCCTCTGGAAATGACCGACGAAGACTGGCGCCGCTGCTTTGCCATCGACCTCGACGGCGCGTGGTACGGCTGCCGTGCAGTGTTGCCGCACATGATCGAGCAGGGCATCGGCAACATCATTAACATCGCTTCCACCCATTCCAGCCACATCATTCCCGGCTGCTTTCCCTATCCTGTCGCCAAGCACGGCCTGCTCGGCCTGACCCGCGCCCTCGGTATCGAGTACGCGCCCAAGGGCATCCGCGTGAATGCCATCGCGCCGGGCTATATCGAGACCCAGCTCAACGTCGACTACTGGAACGGCTTCCCCGACCCGCATGCCGAGCGCCAGCGCGCGTTCGACCTGCACCCGCCCAAGCGTATCGGCCAGCCCATCGAGGTGGCCATGAGCGCGCTGTTCCTGGCCACTGACGAGGCGCCTTTTATCAACGCCACCTGCCTGATGATCGATGGCGGGCGCTCCGTGATGTACCACGACTAGACGTCGCCGCCCCAATAACAACAAGAGGTGCCATTCATGAAAAAAGGAATACGCGTTCTCGCCGCCGCTATTGCGTTAAGCGGCTTCAGCGCATTGGCCTGTGCCGAAGAAGTGAAGATCGGCTTCCTGGTCAAGCAGGCGGAGGAACCCTGGTTCCAGACCGAATGGGCCTTTGCCGAAAAGGCCGGCAAGGACCAGGGCTTTACCGTGATCAAGATCGCCGTGCCGGACGGTGAGAAAACCCTCTCGGCCATCGACACCCTGGCCGCCAATGGCGCCAAGGGCTTTGTCATCTGCCCGCCGGATGTGTCCCTGGGCCCGGCAATCATGGCCAAGGCCAAGCTCAATAACCTGAAAGTGCTGGCGGTGGACGACCGCTTTGTCGACGCCAAGGGCAAGCCCATGGAAGACGTGCCCTACGTCGGCCTGGACGCCTACAAGATCGGCCAGAAACAGGGCGAAGCCATGGCTGCGCAAGCCAAGCAGCGCAACTGGGACTGGAAGGACACTTACGCGGTCATCAACACCTTTGACGAGTTGGAAACCGGCAAGAAACGCACCGACGGTTCGGTGGAGGGCCTCAAGGCCGCCGGGTTGCCGGCCGACCATATCCTGTTCAGCGCACAGAAAACCCTCGACGTCCCCGGTAGCATGGATTCCACCAACTCCGCCTTGGTCAAACTGCCCCGTGGCGCGAAAAACCTGATCATCGGCGGTATGAACGACAGCACTGTGCTCGGCGGCGTGCGCGCCACCGAAAGCGCCGGCTTCAAGGCGGCGAACGTGATCGGCGTGGGCATCAACGGCACCGACGCCATCGAAGAACTGAAAAAATCCGACACCGGCTTCTACGGCTCGATGCTGTTGAGCCCGGATGCCTCCGGCTATAAAACGGCCACGGCGATGTTCGAGTGGGTAACCAAAGGGACTGAGCCGGCCAAGTTTACCGCCCTGGATAACGTGACGCTGATCACCCGCGCCAACTTCAAGGCTGAACTGAGCAAAATAGGGTTGTGGAAATGAACGGGGCGGCTCTGCGGTTCGACGGCATCGGCAAGGAATTTCCCGGGGTCAAGGCGCTGGCGCAGATCAGCTTTGAAGCGCGTCCGCACCAGGTACATGCGCTGATGGGGGAGAACGGTGCGGGTAAGTCGACCCTGCTGAAAATCCTCGGGGGGGCCTATATTCCCAGCAGCGGCACGGTGCATATCGGCGAGCAGGCCATGGATTTCAAATGCGCCGCCGACAGCATCGCCAGCGGCGTCGCGGTGATTCACCAGGAACTGCACCTGGTACCGGAAATGACTGTCGCGGAAAACCTGTTCCTCGGGCATTTGCCGTCGCGCTTCGGCGTGGTCAATCGTGGCCTGCTACGCAAGCAGGCCCTGGCCTGTCTCAAGGGCCTGGCCGATGAAATCGACCCCGAGGAGAAGCTCGGGCGCCTGTCCCTGGGCCAGCGCCAACTGGTGGAGATCGCCAAGGCCCTGTCCCGCGGCGCCCATGTGATTGCGTTCGACGAGCCCACCAGCAGCTTGTCCGCCCGGGAAATCGACCGCTTGATGACCATCATCGGACGCCTGAGGGACGAGGGCAAAGTGGTGCTCTATGTGTCCCACCGCATGGAAGAGGTATTCCGCATCTGCAACGCGGTGACGGTGTTCAAGGACGGCCGCTACGTGCGCACCTTCGACGACATGAGTGCGCTGACCCACGACCAACTGGTGACGTGCATGGTCGGTCGCGATATCCAGGACATCTACGACTATCGCCCGCGTGAGCGCGGTGATGTGGCGCTGAAGGTCGACGGCCTGCTCGGCCCTGGCCTGCGCGAACCGGTGAGTTTCGCGGCGCACAAGGGCGAGATCCTCGGCCTGTTCGGGCTGGTCGGCGCCGGGCGGACCGAGCTGTTGCGCCTGCTCAGCGGGCTGGAACGCAGCAGCGCCGGGCAGTTGCAATTGTGCGGTGAACCGCTGCAACTGCGTTCACCGCGCGATGCCATCGCCGGCGGCGTGTTGCTGTGCCCTGAAGACCGTAAGAAGGAAGGCATTATTCCGCTGTCCAGCGTCGCGGAGAACATCAACATCAGCGCCCGTGGTGCCCACGCATCGTTCGGCTGGTTGTTGCGTGACGAGTGGGAAACCGGCAACGCCGACCACCAGATCAAGGCGATGAAGGTCAAGACGCCGAACGCGGAGCAGAAAATCATGTTCCTCTCGGGCGGCAATCAGCAAAAGGCCATTCTGGGTCGCTGGCTGTCGATGCCGATGAAGGTCCTGCTGCTGGACGAACCGACGCGAGGCATCGATATCGGCGCCAAGTCGGAGATCTACCAGATCATCCATAACCTGGCGGCCAGCGGTATTGCGGTGATCGTGGTGTCCAGCGACCTGATGGAAGTGATGGGCATCTCCGACCGCATCCTGGTGATGAGCGAAGGCGCCCTCACTGGCGAATTGACCCGCGATCAAGCGGATGAAGCACGGCTGCTGCAACTGGCTCTCCCGCGTTCGCGGGCTTGAAGAATAAGAGGGTTTGGGTATGTCTCAGGTAAAAACTGCAAAGGGCTTCTGGCCGGGTTTCAACCAGCGCAAGTTTCTCGATGATTGGGTCATGCTGTTGGCAGCCCTGAGCATCTTTGTGCTCAGCGCACTGTTCATCGACAATTTCCTTTCGCCGTTGAATATGCGCGGTCTGGGCCTGGCGATTTCCACCGTGGGTATTGCGGCGTGCACCATGCTGTTCTGCCTGGCCTCGGGGCACTTCGACTTATCGGTGGGCTCGGTGATCGCTTGCGCCGGCGTGGTGGCGGGGATCGTGATCCGCGACACCGACAGCGTGGTGCTCGGCGTGTCCGCGGCGTTGGCCATGGGCCTGGTGGTGGGGCTGATCAACGGCATCGTGATCGCCAAGTTGCGCATCAATGCATTGATCGCGACCTTGGCGACCATGCAGATCGTGCGCGGCCTGGCCTATATCTTCTCGAACGGCAAGGCCGTGGGGGTGATGGACGAGCGCTTCTTCGTGTTCGGCAACGGCCAATTGCTGGGCGTGCCGGTGCCGATCATTATCACCGTGCTGTGCTTTGTGTTCTTCGGCTGGCTGCTCAACTACACCACCTATGGGCGCAACACCATGGCCATTGGCGGTAACCAGGAAGCGGCGTTGCTCGCCGGGGTCAACGTCGACCGCACCAAGATCATCATCTTTGCCGTTCACGGCTTGATCGGCGCGTTGGCTGGGGTGATCCTCGCCTCGCGCATGACCTCGGGCCAGCCGATGATCGGCCAGGGCTTCGAGCTGACGGTGATTTCGGCGTGTGTGCTGGGTGGGGTGTCGTTGAGTGGTGGCATCGGCATGATTCGCCACGTGATTGCCGGGGTGTTGATCCTGGCGATCATCGAGAATGCGATGAACCTGAAGAATATCGATACCTTCTACCAGTATGTGATCCGCGGTTCGATCCTGTTGCTGGCGGTCATCATCGACCGCATGAAGCAGCGCTAGACCGAATACCTCAGGCCCCCTGTGGGAGGGGGCTTGCCCTAATGCCGTTCAGTTAAGGCTTTTTTGTAGGAGCGAGCTTGCTCGCGAAGAACTCACAGGCGCCGCGTTGATTCAGGAAACACGCGTGATCGTTGACGTTTTTCGCGAGCAAGAACTAGGCGTCCCCCTCGCTCCTACAGAAGGCGATGTACGCTTAGCTGAACGGCATTCGGGCAAGTCCCCTCCCACACTTGGATCGACGCTGTGTTCGCGTTCAGCATTTGCCATAATGGCGCCGTTTTCGTACTTCCCAATAGGCCCGATATGCAGGAAACCGCCCACACCCCCGTCAAAGACGCCGCCCCCACCGGCACCCAGACCCTGCTGCGTGGCCTGGGCGTCGTGCAAGCGGTGGCCGCGGGTGCGCGGGATCTCAAGGAGATCGCCAAGCGCATCGGCACCACCCGCAGCACCACGCACCGCCTGGCCAGTTGCCTGGTGGACGAGCGTTACCTGCGCGTGGTGCCGCAAGTGGGTTACCTGCTGGGGCCGAAGCTGATCGAGCTGGGGTTCCAGGCGCGCGAAGAGTTGCCGTTGGTCAGCCTGGCCGTGCCTTACCTGGACGAACTGTCGGCCCTCACCGGTGACACCATTCACTTGGCCATCCGTGAAGACGACGACGTGCTCTACCTGCACAAGAACCCTGGCCGCTACGGCCCGGAAATGCGCTCGCGGGTGGGTCATCGCATGCCGTTGGCGCGGACCGGGGTCGGCAAGGCGATGTTGCTGGATGACACCGCCGAGGAGTGGCAGCGCCTGTACCAGGCCAGTTTTCCGCAGGGCGGCAAGAGCCAGCAGTGGCCGCAGCACCCGGAGCAATCCTGGGCGCAGTTCGAGCAGCGCATGTGTGAATACGTGGCGGGAGGGTATGCGTTCGATCTGGAAGACAACGAACCGTCGATCCGTTGCGTGGCGGCACCGGTGCGCGATGCCAGCCGGCGTATCGTCGCCGGCATCAGCATCGCCAGTACCGTGCCCTACATGCCACTGGAGAAAATGGCCGAGCTGATCCCTGTGATCAAACAGGTCGCAGCCCGGCTGTCTGCGGAGTTGGGCGCGAAAGCCTGATCAGGCTTTCAGGGTCGCCATGTCGATGACAAAGCGGTACTTCACGTCACCGGCGATCATGCGGGTGTAGGCCTCGTTGATCTGGCGGATATCGAGCATTTCGATGTCGCAGGTAATGCCATGCTCGGCGCAGAAATCCAGGACTTCCTGGGTTTCGGCAATGCCACCGATCAGCGAGCCGGCCAGGACTTTACGACCCAGCACCAGCTTGGCGGCGTTGACGGGCGGATCTACCGGCTCGATCAAGCCGACCAGGATGTGCACGCCGTCAAAGCGCAGTACATCCAGGTAGGGGTTGAGGTCGTGTTGCACCGGAATGGTGTCCAGCAGGAAGTCGAAGTGCCCGGCGGCGGCTTTCATCTGTGCGGCGTCGGTGGACACGATCACATGGTCGGCGCCCTGGCGACGGCCTTCTTCGGCCTTGCTCGCGGAGCGGGTGAACAGGGTCACCTCAGCGCCCATGGCCTTGGCGAACTTGATGCCCATGTGGCCCAACCCCCCCATGCCGAGGATGCCGACTTTATCGCCGGCCTTCACGCCGTAGTGCTTGAGCGGTGAATAGGTGGTGATACCGGCACAGAGAATCGGTGCGGCGCTGGCCAGGTCGAGCTTGGCCGGGATCTTCACCACGAAATGCTCGCTGACCACGATGCTGTCGGAGTAGCCGCCCATGGTGTTGCTGCCATCGACCCGATCCGGGGTGGCATAGGTCATGGTCGGGCCTTCGAGGCAGTATTGCTCCAGGTCCGCCTGGCACGCGTCGCAGTGGCGGCACGAATCGACCATGCAACCGACGCCGACCAGGTCGCCGACTTTATGCGCGGTGACGCTGGTGCCGACGGCGGTGACTTTGCCGACAATCTCATGGCCCGGCATCAGCGGGTAGACGGCAATGCCCCATTCGTTGCGGGCCTGGTGGATGTCGGAATGGCATACGCCACAGTAGAGAATCTCGATTGCCACGTCATCGGCGCGCGGGCTGCGGCGTTCAAATGACATGGGGGCGAGGGGAGTGGTGGCCGATTGGGCGGCATAACCGATGGCGGTATACATGGAGAAAACCTCGCAGAAGCAGTGACAGATGAGGCGGGCCATTCTCCGCGCCACCCCCAGGTGCGGCCATGGCGATTGCTCCGAGTCTCATGCCTATTCCTCCGGGAGTGCCCCGGGTTTGGATCTATGTGTCGCCAGACCTGCGATGATGTTCCCATCCCTTTTTCGCGAAGTTTTTTGCCATGTTGTTGACCCGCCATCTCGACGCCAATGCCACGCTGGTTTCCTTGATTGAGGGGCTGACGTCGTGCGACGGTTTTTCCCCGACCCACCTGCCTGGTGTGCAAGTGCTGCGCGCCAGTTGCGATGTGGCACGTGGCCCGCAGATCTATGAGCCGAGCCTGATGTTCGTGGCCCAAGGCAGCAAGGTCGCCTACCTGGGCCCGCGCACCCTGGAGTACGGCGCCGGGCATTACCTGATCCAGGCGATGCCGGTGCCGTTCGAGTGCGAGACCTTCGCCCTGGCGCCCGGTGCGCCGTTGCTGGGTGTGACGGTGGGGATTGACCGGGTGGTGCTGGGGGAGTTGGTGATGGCAATGGGCATGCAGGCCGGTCCGCCGCCGACGGCGCAGACCTTGGAGTCGATGAGTTCGGTGGTGCTCGACGATGCGATGCGCGGCTGCGTCGAACGGCTGTTGCTGTGCCTGCATGATCCGCTGGAGAGCCGGATCATGGGGCCGGCGCGGGTGCGGGAATTATTGTTCACCGCACTGCGCGGGCCACAGGCCGATGTGCTGCGCGCGTTGGTGGAACAGCAGGGGCAATTTTCGCGAATCGCCACCTCGTTGAATCACCTGCATGCCCATTTCGCCGAGCCACTGAATATCGAGACGCTGGCGGGGTATGCGCACATGAGCGCGTCGACGTTTCATGAGCATTTCAAACGTTGCACGCTGTTGTCGCCGGTGCAGTACCTCAAGCGCTTGCGCTTGCTCAAGGCCCAGCAATTATTGCTGGTGGAAGGCATGGGGGTGGCGCAGGCGGCGCATAGCGTGGGGTATCAAAGTACGTCGCAGTTCAGCCGCGAGTACAAACGCTACTTCGAGCGCAACCCCGGCGAAGAGCGGGCTGCATAGTCATGTCAGGCAACAGCACAATCCAACTGTGGGAAGGGGGCAACCCCTCCTACAGTTGATCGAGTTTGATTCCATAAAAAAGGCTCCCGTTTGGGAGCCTCGTTTGGCTTACATATTCGGGTAAGTCGGCCCGCCCGAGCCTTCCGGCGTGACCCAGGTGATGTTCTGCGAAGGATCCTTGATGTCACAGGTCTTGCAGTGCACGCAGTTCTGGGCGTTGATCTGGAAGCGCTTCTCGCCATCTTCCTTGGTCACGACTTCATACACGCCAGCCGGGCAGTAGCGTTGCGCCGGTTCATCGTAGAGCGGCAGGTTGGTGCCGAGCGGGATGCTGGGGTCTTTGAGCTTCAAGTGGCACGGCTGTTCTTCTTCGTGGTTGGTACCGGAGATGAACACCGAGCTCAGCTTGTCGAAGCTCAACTTGCCGTCGGGCTTGGGGTAGTCGATCTTCTGGCAGTCCTTGGCCAGCTTGAGGCACGCATAGTCGGGCTTGGTGTCGTGCAGGGTGAACGGCATCTTGCCACCCAGGATGTTCTGGTCGAACCAGTTGAAGCCGGCGCCGATGATCGGGCCGAACTTGTGCATCGCCGGGCCGAAGTTGCGGCTGGCGAACAGTTCTTCGTAGAGCCAGCTGGCCTTGAAGCTGTCGACGTAGTTGGTCAGTTCGTCGCCGCCTTCGGATTCGGCAAACAGGCGTTCGGCCACGGCGTCGGCAGCGAGCATGCCGGACTTCATCGCGGTGTGGCTGCCCTTGATCTTGGCCACGTTCATGGTACCCAGGTCGCAACCGATGAGAGCGCCGCCCTTGAACACCATTTTTGGCAACGAGTTGATGCCGCCTTTGGCCAGGGCGCGTGCGCCGTAGCTGATGCGCTTGCCGCCTTCGAGGTACTGGGCCAGCACCGGGTGGTGCTTGAGGCGCTGGAACTCATCGAACGGCGACAGGAAGGTGTTGCTGTAGGACAGATCGACGATCAGGCCCACAACGACCTGGTTGTTTTCCAGGTGATAGAGGAACGAGCCACCGGTGTTCTCGTTGCTCATGATGTCCAGCGGCCAACCGGCAGTGTGCACCACCAGGCCAGGCTGATGTTTGGCCGGGTCGATTTCCCAGATTTCCTTGAGGCCGATGCCGTAGTGCTGGGCGTCGGCGTCGCTGTCCAGCTTGAAGCGCTGGATCAGTTGCTTGCCGATATGGCCGCGGCAGCCTTCGGCGAACAGCGTGTATTTGCCGCGCAGTTCCATGCCTGGGGTGTAGACGCCTTCTTTGGGATGGCCTTCGCGGTCGACCCCGAGGTCGCCGGTGATGATGCCGCGCACCACACCGTTTTCGTCGAACAGCGCTTCCTGGGCGGCGAAGCCTGGGTAGACTTCCACGCCAAGGTTCTCGGCCTGCTGGGCCAGCCAACGGCACAGGTTGCCCAGGGAGATAATATAGTTGCCTTCGTTGTGCATGGTCTTGGGCACAAAGAAGTCAGGCACCTTGGTCGAGGTGTCGGCGCTGCGCAGTACATAGATGTCATCGCGCACCACCGGGGTGTTGAGCGGGGCGCCGAGTGCTTTCCAGTCCGGGAACAGTTCGTTCAGGGCGCGGGGTTCGAACACGGCACCGGAGAGGATATGAGCGCCGACTTCGGAGCCTTTTTCGACCACGCAGACGCTGATTTCCTTACCGGCTTCGGCGGCCTTCTGCTTCAGTCGGCAGGCGGCGGACAGGCCCGCCGGGCCAGCGCCGACGATGACCACGTCGAATTCCATGTATTCGCGTTCCACAGGCTATCTCCTACTCAAGGCTCAACAGGCTTTTTTTCTAATGGGTGGAGGTTAGGTGTCATAACCGTCATCGCTGCTTTAAACAGCAGGGTATGACCCACCTTTCTCTCTAGGTGGCGCATTATATCTACACCACTCCCAGCGTCCAATACAAACGTTTGTTTGAATTGCTTGGAGGCTAGGTAAATCAAAGCAACGCGGCTTATGACTGACCATTTTGCCGTATTGACCAGAATAGGTGTTCCGGTCAATATACGGTCGGTTTTGCGCTTAGCGTAGGCAGACTGTAGGTTTCAAGAGCACGTCCAAAAGCAGGGCGAAGGCAAAACGGGTGACGCGCGTGCAAAAGATGGCGCGCAGTTTACACGCCGCGAGAAAGAATGACCTCCCAGTCACCACTGACGAACGGTCATCACTGGCCTCTCGCGGTGTCATTCGCCGACGTTTTTGGAGGTGCCCTTGTGTGCCGATGAGCATCAACCGCCAGGTTCGCCTAGGCGACTTTCTTTTCACCGGAGAGTAACGAGGAATCCATGAAGGTTCTTGTAGCTGTCAAACGCGTTGTCGATTACAACGTGAAAGTTCGCGTCAAGGCGGACAATTCCGGCGTCGACCTCGCTAACGTCAAGATGTCGATGAACCCTTTCTGCGAAATCGCTGTGGAAGAAGCTGTACGCCTGAAAGAGAAAGGCGTTGCGACTGAAATCGTCGTGGTTTCCATCGGCCCGACCACTGCTCAAGAGCAGCTGCGTACCGCCCTGGCACTGGGTGCCGACCGCGCCATCCTGGTTGAGTCCGCTGAAGAGCTGACCTCCCTGGCCGTGGCCAAGTTGCTCAAGGCCGTTGTCGATAAGGAACAGCCTCAACTGGTGATCCTTGGCAAACAGGCCATCGACAGCGACAACAACCAGACTGGCCAGATGCTGGCTGCGCTGACCGGTTACGGCCAGGGCACCTTCGCCTCCAAAGTCGAAGTGAGCGGCGACAGCGTGGCTGTCACCCGCGAAATCGACGGCGGCGCGCAGACAGTTTCGTTGAAACTGCCCGCCATCGTCACCACCGACCTGCGTTTGAACGAGCCGCGCTACGCGTCCCTGCCAAACATCATGAAAGCCAAGAAGAAGCCTCTCGAAGTGCTGACTCCGGACGCTTTGGGCGTTTCCACTGCCTCCACCAACAAGACCGTCAAGGTCGAAGCGCCGGCTGCACGCAGCGCGGGTATCAAGGTCAAGTCGGTGGCTGAACTGGTCGAGAAACTGAAAAACGAAGCGAAGGTAATCTAACAATGACTATCTTGGTAATCGCTGAACACGACAACAAGGTGCTGGCTCCGGCCACCCTGAACACCGTGGCTGCTGCCGCAAAAATCGGTGGCGACATTCACGTGCTGGTTGCAGGCCTTGGCGCTGGCGCCGTGGCTGAAGCCGCTGCGAAAATCGCTGGCGTGAGCAAAGTCTTGCTGGCTGACAACGCCGCCTACGCGCACCAGTTGCCTGAAAACGTTGCCCCTCTGGTCGCAGAGCTGGGTGCCGGCTACAGCCACATCCTGGCCGCCGCCACCTCCAACGGCAAAAACATCCTGCCGCGCGTTGCTGCGCAGTTGGACGTTGACCAGATCTCCGAGATCATCTCGGTTGAAAGCGCCGACACCTTCAAGCGCCCGATCTACGCCGGTAACGCCATCGCAACCGTACAGTCCAACGCTTCGGTCAAGGTCATCACCGTGCGCGCCACCGGCTTCGACCCAGTGGCTGCCGAAGGTGGTTCGGCTGCCGTTGAAGCCGTCGCCGCTGCCCACGACGCTGGCACTTCCAGCTTTGTTGGCGAAGAGCTGGCCAAGTCGGATCGCCCTGAGCTGACCGCTGCCAAGATCGTCGTATCGGGCGGGCGTGGCATGCAGAACGGTGACAACTTCAAGCACCTGTACGCCCTGGCCGACAAGCTGGGCGCGGCGGTCGGCGCTTCCCGCGCAGCCGTCGACGCAGGTTTCGTACCCAACGACATGCAGGTCGGCCAGACCGGCAAGATCGTTGCGCCACAGCTGTACATCGCCGTCGGTATCTCCGGCGCGATCCAGCACTTGGCCGGTATGAAAGACTCCAAAGTGATCGTTGCGATCAACAAGGACGAAGAAGCACCGATCTTCCAAGTGGCCGATTACGGCCTGGTGGCGGACTTGTTCGAAGCCGTACCTGAGTTGGAGAAGCTGGTCTAATCCAGCCGCTTCACTTATAAAGAGCCCGGTCTTTGGACCGGGCTAATGAGATGGTCACCCCCACACCCTGCGAGGGCTACGCTTTCGCAGGGTGTTTTGTTTTTGGAGGCCATCA
>NZ_JBXAFK010000008.1:0-181022 GCF_058793055.1 Pseudomonas sp. MPR-R2A5 | reverse complement strand
CTTGAACTGC
Organism: Pseudomonas sp. MPR-R2A5; assembly: GCF_058793055.1. Classification (NCBI taxonomy): domain Bacteria; kingdom Pseudomonadati; phylum Pseudomonadota; class Gammaproteobacteria; order Pseudomonadales; family Pseudomonadaceae; genus Pseudomonas; species Pseudomonas sp. MPR-R2A5. The sequence continues at coordinate 181,012 of NZ_JBXAFK010000008.1, read as the reverse complement.
GTGGTGTACTTGCTCATGAAAACGCCCCAGAAATTGGATGGGTGTCCAACTTCTGGGGCGCACTTCAGTGTGTCAGTCGCTACATGTGTGACTGATACACCGCCATCGGGGGCAAGCCCCCTCCCACATTTGGTTTTGCGTTGGCAGTTAGAGCAGCGGTTCGTCAGGCTTTTTGTTCTTCCAGCCATCATTGCCCGGCAGCAGCAGGTTCAGACCAATCGCGACCACCGCACACAAGGCAATGCCCTTCAGGCCGAAGTCGTCCGGCCCCGTGCCGGTACCCACCAGCACACCGCCAATCCCGAACACCAGGGTCACCGACACAATCACCAGATTGCGCGCCTCGCCCAGGTCGATCTTGTGGCGGATCAGCGTGTTCATGCCCACTGCGGCAATCGAGCCGAACAACAGGCATAGAATCCCGCCCATCACCGGCACCGGGATGCTCTGCAGCAGTGCGCCGAACTTACCGATAAACGCCAGGCTGATGGCAAAGATGGCAGCCCAGGTCATGATCTTCGGGTTGTAGTTCTTGGTCAGCATCACCGCGCCCGTCACTTCGGCGTAGGTGGTGTTCGGCGGGCCGCCAAACAGGCCAGCGGCCGTGGTGGCGATGCCGTCGCCCAGCAAGGTGCGGTGCAGGCCCGGTTTTTTCAGGTAGTCGCGCCCCGTCACGCTGCCCACCGCGATCACGCCGCCGATATGTTCGATCGCCGGAGCCAGGGCTACCGGGACGATAAACAGGATCGCCTGCCAGTTGAACTCCGGCGCGGTGAAGTGGGGCAGGGCGAACCACGGTGCGGCGGCGATCTTCGCCGTGTCGACCACGCCAAAATAGAATGACATGGCAAAGCCCACCAGCACGCCGGAGATGATCGGCACCAGGCGGAATATGCCTTTGCCGAACACCGCCACGATCAGCGTGGTCAGCAACGCTGGCATCGAGATCAGCATCGCCGTCTGGTAATGGATCAACTCGGCACCGTCGCCGGATTTACCCATCGCCATATTCGCGGCAATCGGCGCCATGGCCAGGCCGATGGAGATGATCACCGGGCCGATCACGACCGGCGGCAGCAACCGGTCGATGAAGCCGGTGCCCTTGATCTTTACCGCAGCGCCAAGGAAGGTGTAAACGAAACCGGCCGCCATCACCCCGCCCATGGTCGCCGCCAGGCCGAACTGCTGCTTGGCGAGAATGATCGGGGTAATGAAGGCAAAGCTCGACGCCAGGAATACCGGCACCTGCCGCCCGGTCACCAGCTGGAACAGCAGCGTGCCCAGGCCGGCGGTGAACAACGCGACGTTTGGATCAAGACCTGTAATCAGCGGCATCAACACCAGCGCGCCAAATGCCACGAAGAGCATCTGTGCGCCAGACAGGATCTGGCGCCAAAGCGGGTCGTTGAATTCATCCTGCATGCTCACGCGTCCTTCTGCTTGGTACCGAAGATCTTGTCGCCGGCATCGCCCAGGCCCGGGATGATGTAGCCGTGTTCGTTCAGGCGTTCATCGATGGAGGCCGTGTAGATCTGCACGTCCGGGTGGGCCTTCTCGACAGCGGCGATGCCTTCCGGCGCGGCCACCAGCACCATCGCGCGAATGTCCTTGCAACCGGCCTTTTTCAGCAGGTCGATGGTGGCGACCATGGAACTGCCGGTGGCGAGCATCGGGTCGATGATCATCGCCAGTCGCTCGTTGATTTCCGGTACGAGTTTTTCCAGGTACGTGTGCGCCTGCAGGGTTTCTTCATTGCGGGCCACGCCCACGGCGCTGACTTTGGCGCCCGGGATCAGGCTGAGTACACCTTCGAGCATGCCGATACCGGCCCGCAGGATCGGTACCACGGTGATTTTCTTACCGGCGATTTTCTCGACCTGGACGGGACCCGCCCAACCGGGGATCTCGTAGCTTTCCAGGGGTAAATCCTTGGTGGCTTCGTAAGTGAGCAACGCTCCGACTTCCTGAGCAAGCTCACGGAAGTTCTTCGTGCTAATGTCGGCGCGGCGCATAAGGCCGAGCTTGTGTCGGATCAGCGGATGGCGGATCTCGCGAGTGGGCATGGGAAAGGCTCCGGCGGCGGGCAAAAAAACCGGCCTAGATTAATCTATCCGAGGGTGTTGTCCTATAGACATCTAGTACGTTAGTCCATTAAGGCTTGAACGTTGCGCCTCACATGCGTACCTTTGCCCGCTTTTCTTGCCACAGCACCCCCTTGGAGAGCGCCATGTCCGCTGATCTCGAGCATATCCGTCAAATCATGCGCGAGGCTGACTGCCTGTACACCGAAGCGCAAGTCGAAGAAGCGATCGCCCGGGTCGGCGCACACATCACTCGCGAGATGGCCGATACCAACCCGGTGGTCTTCTGCGTGATGAATGGGGGCCTGATCTTCGCCGGTAAATTGCTGACTCATCTGCAATTCCCGTTGGAAGCGTCCTATCTGCACGCCACCCGTTACCGCAACGAAACCAGCGGTGGCGATCTGTTCTGGAAAGCCAAGCCGGAAGTCTCGTTCATCGACCGCGACGTGCTGATCATCGACGACATCCTTGATGAAGGGCACACCCTGGGCGCGATCATCGACTTCTGCAAACATGCCGGCGCGCGCAAAGTACACACCGCCGTGCTGATCGACAAAGATCACGACCGCAAGGCGCGTCCTGAGTTGAAAGCCGATTTCGTCGGTCTGCCGTGCATCGATCGCTACATCTTCGGTTACGGCATGGACTACAAAGGTTACTGGCGCAATGCCAATGGGATTTACGCCGTCAAAGGGATGTAAGGCATGACTCGCTTTCTTGACCAGACGTTGTTTGCCGAGTTGGCCGAGAAAGCGGCCGCCAGCTCCCGTGGCCGGCACCACCATAACTTCCATCAGATGGAAGAGCCGTGCCATCGCCTGGCGGTGGGCCTGCAACCCGATACGTATGTACCCCCTCACCGTCACCTGAGCGCGGACAAGGCTGAAACGCTGCTCGTGCTCAAGGGGCGCCTGGGCTTGTTGGTGTTCAGCGAGGCCGGCGAGGTGCTTGCCCAGCGTGTGATGCAGGCGGGCGGTGAGTGTTCGGGAGTGGATCTGCCACCGGGTGTGTTCCATGGCTTGGTGGTGCTGGAGCCCGATACCGTGATGTTCGAGTGCAAGGCCGGGCCCTATAGGCCGGTTGGTGAGGGTGAACTGGCTGACTGGGCGCCCCGCGAAGGCGATGCCGATGTGGCGCAGTATCAACGCTGGATGCTTGCCCACTTCGATTGAGCTACAGTGCTGGGCCATCTTCTGCGGAGCGGCCCATGAGCCTGTTGATACGCACCTGCGCCGCCCTGGCGCTGACCTTGAGCCTGCCCCTGGCCGCCGCGCCTGCGCCGATGCACAGTCAATTCCTGCCGCCGGACGAGCTGGCCTTGCGCGCCGAAGCGCCTGACCAGCAGCAACTGCTGCAAATTACCGAATATGCAGTGGTGGTGGGTAACCAGCGTCAATCCACCCAGCAGCCGATTCCGGTGACCTCTCCGTTGATGATTCGACTCAAGGGCAAGTCCTTGAACAAGGGCGCGACCATCGCCCAGGTGGTCCTCAATTTCGATGCTGAAAGCAAAAGCCTGAAAAAGCCGGCATACGATGACAAGAGTAAAACCTTGACCCTGTCGTACCCGGTGACCCAGTACCGAGTGATTGTCGACTTGCTGCGCAATGACACGGTATATGTGCAGTTCCTCAGTTACGCCAATGGGCATATCTGGGCGGATTTGCATACCGGGGCTGTTCGTACCAAATAGCAAAAATACTGAAGAACCAATGTGGGAGGGGGCAAGCCCCCTCCCACAGTTTGATCTGCATTCATCAGGTAGGCCTCAGTTGGCTTTCGCGGTCTTGGAGCAACGGGAGTTGTACTGGTGTACTCGATTAAAAATGTGGGAGGGGGCTTGCCCCCGATGAGGGCCTGTCAGTTGATGCATCTGTGGCTGATCCACTGCCACCACATTGGTTCTTCAGCGCTTTCGAAGCCCGCGCCTCGCAGGTAGACTTCAAACCCCGTGTAAATGTCTGCAGGCTGGAGTCGGTAATGCGTAAAGATAAGAAACAGGTGATTGGCGACGAAATCGGCGACGATCAAATCAAGTTGTTCCTGGACTTCGAGCCAGTTGACGCGACTTCACCGTCCCTGCACAAACTGATCAAGGCCTATCGTGGCCTGCGTATCGACGATTTCGAACGCTTCCTGGGCTTCTTCAAGGCTGCTGGCCTGGACCTGGACGGCAAGGACGAGCATGGCCAGACCTTTGTCGACCTGATCAAGGACCAGCGCAACGCCGCCGAGTACATCGAGCTGATCGACAACGCCCGCGGCTGACGCTTGCGAGGCATAAAAAAACGCCCCGCTCTCAGCCTGAGAGCGGGGCGTTTTTGCTTTTAACTGTAGGAGCGAGCTTGCTCGCGAAGAACGCAAGGGCACCCCGTTCAATCAGGTGCCCCGCATTATCGTTGACGATTTTCGCGAGCAAGCTCGCTCCTACAGGGGTGATCAAGCGTAGCTTTCAGCCTCGTTGCTTTGCTCTACAAGCTCCAGGCTGATGTTGTTCTGCGCATTGATCTTGCGATACAGCTCAGCATCGGTTTCCAACACTTTTTCCCGGGCCGGGAAGATTTCATGCAGCTTGGTGGCCCATTCGCCGGCAGTTTTTTCCGGGAAGCAGCGCTCGATCAGTTCCAGCATGATCGACACCGTTACCGACGCGCCAGGAGAAGCACCCAAAAGCGCCGCCAACGAACCGTCCTTGGCTGCGACCAGTTCGGTGCCGAATTGCAGCACGCCGCCTTTCTTCGGATCTTTCTTGATGATCTGCACGCGTTGGCCGGCCACTTCCAGGCGCCAGTCTTCGGCTTTGGCTTCCGGGTAGAAGCGGCGCAGGGATTCAAGGCGCTGCTCCATGGACTGCATCACTTCGCTGACCAGGTACTTGGTGAGGTCCATGTTGTCCCGTGCCACGGCCAGCATCGGCCCGATGTTGCCGGCGCGCACGGACAGCGGCAGGTCGAGGAACGAGCCATGCTTGAGGAACTTGGTGGTAAAGCCGGCGTAAGGCCCGAACAGCAGGGACTTCTTGCCATCGACCACGCGGGTGTCCAGGTGTGGCACGGACATCGGTGGCGAACCCACCGCGGCCTGGCTGTAGACCTTGGCCTGGTGGTGCTTGACCACTTCCGGGTTGTCGCAACGCAGCCACTGCCCGCTGACCGGGAAGCCGCCAAAACCTTTGCTCTCTTCGATACCCGAGGCTTGCAGCAGGGGCAGGGCCGCACCACCGGCGCCGAGGAACACGAACTTGGCGTCCACATCACGGCTGTTGCCGCTGTTGACGTCCTTGATGCTCACAGTCCAGCCCGCGCCGTTGCGCTTGAGGCCGGTCACGCGCTTGCAGTACTTGACCTGGGCGTCCGCCGAGCTGGTCAGGTGGCTGAGCAGTTGGTTGGTGAGGGCGCCGAAGTTGACGTCGGTGCCGTTCACGACACGGGTTGCCGCGATTTTTTCGTCCAGCGGGCGGCCTGGCATCATCAGCGGCATCCACTCGGCCATCTCGCTGCGGTCTTCGGTGTAGTGCATATCCGAGAACGCGTGGTGCTGGCTGAGGGTTTCAAAGCGCTTCTTGAGGAAAGACACGCCTTTTTCGCCCTGAACGAAGCTCAGGTGCGGCACCGGGCTGATAAAGGACTTGGACGAGCCAAAGGTGCCTTTTTTGGTCAGGTACGCCCAGAACTGCTTCGACACCTCGAACTGGGTGTTGATGTGCACCGCTTTCTTGATGTCGATGGAACCATCGGCGGCCTGGGGGGTGTAGTTGAGCTCACACAGGCCAGCATGACCGGTACCGGCGTTGTTCCACGGGTTGGAACTTTCCGCGGCACCCGAATCCATCAGCTCAACGACTTCCAGCTTGAGGCCGGGGTCGAGCTCTTTGAGCAGTACGGCCAGGGTGGCACTCATGATGCCGGCCCCTACCAGTACTACGTCGACTGCTTCGTTATGCGCCATTTAACGCGTCTCCAAAATCTGCAGCACCAAATTGACGGCATGGCTGCCAGGAGTGACGGGGCGGTTCACGTGTTGCCCCAGGTTACCCATGGCCAGGATCGCCATGTCCGATTCGCAATTCTTTGCAACTTCAGCGCACGCTTCCTGCCGGGCTAATCTGCCTATGAACGCATTCATGGGCGCCTGTGGCAATTCGACTTATGGTCAAAGCGTGCGATTCGTGCAACCAATCCGTAGCGGACAGGATCAAGCCAGCGTTTTTGAGGCGTGCTCGTTCCTGTGTGGTTGGGCTGTTCCAGACGCTGATGGTGCTTGTACAAACGCCAAACTATTCATTTGCTCGCCACACTCTTGTGAAGTTGTGAAAACCCGTTTTTTCACGCTCTTTTGAAGACGTGAACCTCAAAAAAGGGCTGCCCAGTCTGGCACCTGGCCCGCGACACCTCTGCCGACATGCGGCAAAACGGGCAAACAACTCAAGTGGCCGAGCGCAATGGCAGCTCTGGCAGATTCGGTAAAGAAGGGTGGTTTGCAAGGAAAACAGCAAGCGCGCCAGCTTCACTCGATCTGTGTGGGCGGCTCTCTGTGGGCGATTCTTGGGGGTTAATACCGAGGCATTAACGATGCTGCGAGGCCCGATCAGGAGACGTCCTTATAATCGGGGGGAGATTGTAGCGAAGAACGCTAAGGAAATGGGCGTGTTTTATGACTTTTATTAGGTGTTCGGTCAGGCGGCCAACGGCTGGTGACTTGGTGCCTGCGCAGGGCGCTGGCTGATGCGCGCGCGCGCTGGCAAGGGGTGGTGCATCCAGCTCAAGCGAATTTCGTCGATTTCTACCCAACCTTCGCCGACCGGCGGCAGGCTGCACTCTTTGAAGGCCTGGCAGCGGCCTTGGGCATCGAGCAGGGCAAACTGGCGAAGGGCGGGCTTGCGAGAGAACAGTGACCAGAGAAAATGCATGGGATCGACCTCCTTGGATTGAAACCAAGCATGCGCGCCCACGATGACGCACTCGTGTATCAGCGGTGACATATCTGTGACACCGAACCGCTACATCGCCAGCGGGTCATAGGTTGTAACTGGCGCTAGTTCCCGGCAATGGCCGCCCGCTATACTGCCGCGCTGTCGGTACTCGATTTCTGGAGAGAAGAGCATGTTGCAACGCCTGTTGTTCGGTTTGATCACTGTGACCAGTTTGACCCTGGTTGGCTGCGCCAACAGCCCGCAACAACTCAGCCCGCAGCCGATAATCACCACGCAGTTGGCGCCCGTGGGGCACGGCCAGCCGGTTTCGGTGCGTGTAGTGGACGGTCGTCCATCACCCACCCTGGGCTCCCGTGGCGGCTTGTACCCGGAGACCGCACTGGTGTCGGTGAACGCTGCCGACGTGCTGCCCAAGCTGCAAGCCCAGGCCGAAGCCGCCGTGCGCCTGCTGGGTTTTACCCCGGCCAATTCGCCGGGCGCCCCTCAGTTGACCATCACCCTGGCCGAGCTGAAGTACCAGTCGCCCAAGGACGGCCTGTATGTGACCGAAGCCTCTATTGGCGCGACGTTCAAGTCTGACGTCACTGCCGGCACCCGTCGCTACAGCGGCCGTTATGGTGCGTCCCTCAATCAGCGCTTTGGCATGGCGCCGAACCAGGAGACCAATACCAAGCTGGTCAGCGATGTGCTCAGCGACGCCCTGACCCGTCTGTTCAAGGACCCAAGCATCGGCTCCTTGCTCAGCTCGCAATAACCGCTCAATAAAAAACCGGGCCCAGCGATGGGCCCGGTTTTTTTATGCCTTCGGTTTCAGGCTGCGGTGTCGATACAAAAGTCCAGCAGGCTCACCCCCGTCAGCAAATCAGCCTCCGGCAAGTCTGCATGTTGATGCCCGCCAAGGGCGCAATACACCAGCCAGTGGCGGTCCTGGACGTTGAATGCCAGGCCGTCGACCAGCGCCTCCTGCTCATCGCTTTGGGCGATCAGATACAGCCGATCCTGGTTCTGCGCGTGCAACATGACAAGCTCCCGAGCGTTCGAAGGGCAACAGAGTGGCCTGTTAAGGTGACGTTCAGGTGACGCCGTAAATTACTGGATACATTAGCCGTCAATGGAGGAAGGAGTTGGACGGCGCAGGAGGTGACTATCCTTCAGGTTTGTATCTGAATGGATACCAGAATACTGATTCACCGAGGTGTGTGATGGCACTGCCCGCACTGCTGATCAATGCTGTTGCCTTATTAGTGGCCTGCCCGGGTGCAGTGCTGCTGTTCATTACCCGCTTTCGCGAGCAGCGTGCGATGGCCGACCTGGCTGCGCAGAGCGAAGAGCGCGCAATCGACCAACCGATGCTGTTTCTGGATGTGCGCACCGAACGGGCGCATCGCCTGGCCTATCGCATTGGCTTTGCCTGCCTGGGACTGTCGCTGGCCATGTCCTGGCTCAGCACCCACCTGTAAAAACACCACAAAACACCAGTGGGAGGGGGCTTGCCCCCTCCCACCTTTTGGTTTCGGTGTTTACAGGGGGATTCCGGCTTTAACGCGGTACTGGTTGCGAACGGGCGTTGCATATTGCACCACCAGGAACGGCCGGTGCTCGGCCGGGCATTCATTCAAGCGCCGTTCCCACTCGGCTTGTGCCTTGGCCAGTTCGTCCGCCGGGAAGACATCTGCCGCCGTGGGCACCTGCAATTGTGGGTCGGCGTCGCTCCACTGGGCGTACGCCAGGTAGTGCACCGGGAACAAGCGATAGCCCCCGAGGATCTGCCGGTCCATTTCCGCCGCGAGCAGCTTGGTATCTTCGAAACGCTCGGTGATCGGCGCCGCGAAGTTCACATGCACACGACCCTTGTAGCCGGTGATGCCCAGCGCAATGCTCACATCGTCCTCGCCCGGCGCCTTGCAGTAGGTGCCGGTGGTGGCGCGGATGTACAGTTCGCGGGCCTTGGCAGCATCGCAGGGGTCGTATTCGTAGCTGATCGACACCGGCGTCAGGTTCAACGACTGGATCACCTCGGCAAACGGCTCGTCCTTGCGGCTGACGTGGAACATCTTCAGGATCGCCGATTCGGTGCGGTCATCCCCATCCTTGGCGCGGCCTTCGGCCTGGGCGATCCAGATCGACTGGCAGTCGTTGCGGATCGAATGGTTGATGTACGCCGACAGCAGCTGATAGGCCGCCATTTTTTCTTTTCGCCCAGTGATCGAGCGGTGCACGATAAAGCTCTTGTTCAAGCGCATCAGGTCGCTGACAAATGGCTTTTGCAGCAGGTTGTCGCCGATGGCGATGCGCGGTGTCGGCAGGCCGGCGTGGTACACGGCGTAGTTGACGAAGGCCGGGTCCATCACGATATCGCGGTGGTTGGCCAGGAATACGTAGGCGGTGCCCGACTTGAGTTGCTCGACGCCGGTGTAGGTCACGCCGTCGGTCGCCCGGTCAATGGTGTGGTCGACGTAGTACTCGACTTTGTCCTGCAGCGTGGCCACGGTGGTCACACCGGCGAATTCGCGGCGCAGCTTGCGGGCGATCATCGGCTTGAGCAGCCAGCCCAGGGCGCCGGCAAAGCGCGGGAAGCGGAAGTGGGTCAGGATGTCCAGAAAGGCCTTGTCACTGAACAGCCGGTCCAGTACTGCCGGGACTTCGCTGTCGTTGTAAGGTCGGATGGTATCGAATTCGCCCATCATGCTCTCTTGTTAGAAACGGCTAGGGTAAGTAGAGGAAATACCAGGGTGCGGCCGCAATATTGGCTCTGCCGTGAATAGCCCTGTAAATAGACCGGCGATTATACGCACAAGTCACTTGGGAGACCGCGATGCTGGAAGATGCGACGTACGATTGTCCTTATTGTGGTGAAGAGGTCGAGACAACGGTGGATCTGTCGGGGGGTGATCAGACCTATATCGAAGACTGCCAGGTGTGCTGCCGCCCGGTCACTTTCAATCTGCAGGTCCATGGTGACGAATGGATGCTGGAAACGCGCAGCGAAAACGAATAACGGGGGCGCCCATGCAGCGAATCTATGAACCGGAAAACCTGATGGAAGGCGAGCTGCTGCAACAGATGCTCGCCAGCGAGGGCGTCGAGGCGCACCTGGTGGGGCGGCATTTGCTCGGCGGCACCGGCGAATTGCCGATTTTCGGGCTGTTGGGTTTGGAAGTGGATAATGACCAGGCCGCGTATGCTCGCGAGCTGATCACCGCTTATAACGGCGCGCAACCGCTGCCCGGCGATGAACCCGACAGCTTCCCCGACGTGTTGGTCTGTTAGGCTGTCGGTCGGTTTACCCCAAGAGTCGTGTTGCCCCATGTGTGGACGTTATGCCCTGTTTCGCTGGAACCCCTCCTTTGCTGCCTTGCCGGGTTTTCCGGCAGACCAGCAGGCCCAGTGGAACATCTCCCCGAATGATTCGGTGCTGATCCAGCGCGCCACCGACGGCCAGCGCACCCTGGCCCGCGCCCGCTGGGGCCTGACCCCAGCGTGGCTGACCGACCTTTCCCGCACCCCGGCCCATGCCCGTGCCGAAACCCTGGCCGAGCAACCGATGTTTCGCGAGGCCTTTCGCCAGCGTCGTTGCCTGCTGCCGGCCAACGGTTTCTACGAATGGCGCGGCACCCAGCGCAAGCGCCCGTACTGGCTGACACCGGGCGAGGGTTCGACGCTGTTTTTTGCGGCGATCTGGGAAGCCTATCCGGTGCAGGAACAGGTGTGGCTGAGCACGGCAGTGGTGACCCAGGCGGCGCAGAGCCAGCGCCGGCCGTTGATTCTGGATGCGGCGGGGCAGGAGGCCTGGCTCGATCCTGAAACACCGTTGCATGTGTTGCAGGGCTTGTTGGCCAGTGAGCCGACCGCGTTGCGCGAGCGGGTACTGGCCAATATGGTGAACGATCCGAAGCTCAATGGCCCGGAGTGCCTGACGCCGGGTTGAGCCTGTGAGTGATCTGCGGCCTCATCGCGAGCAATGCCCGCGATAGGCCGCTCAAGATCGCCGAAAAGCTTAAACCTTGAACTGATTGATCAAGCGCCGCTGCTGCTCCGCCAGTTTGGTCAAATCCGCACTGGCCGCACTCGACTCATCCGCACCGCCCGCCACTTCATTGGCCACTTGGCCAATATTGATCACATTGCGATTGATGTCCTCGGCCACCGCGCTCTGCTCTTCGGCAGCGCTGGCGATCTGGGTGTTCATGTCGTTGATCACCGACACCGCCTGGGTAATGGTCTCCAGTGCTTCGGCGGCCTTGGCGGCGTGCTGCACGCTTTCGTCGGTACGGTTCTGGCTGTCTTCCATCACGCGCACCACTTCTCGCGTACCTTGCTGCAACTGCTGGATCATGGCCTGGATTTCTTCGGTGGCCTTCTGGGTCTTTTGCGCCAGGTTACGCACTTCATCTGCCACGACGGCAAACCCACGGCCTTGCTCGCCCGCCCGTGCCGCTTCAATCGCCGCATTGAGCGCCAGCAGATTGGTCTGTTCGGCAATCCCACGAATGGCTGTGAGGATCGCGTTGATGTTCTCGCTGTCCTTGGCCAGGGTTTGCACCACGCCCACGGCCTTGCCGATTTCCTGGGCGAGTGCGCCGATCGAGCTCGAGGTGTCGCGCACAATGCGCATGCCTTGGCTCGCGGCCTGGTCAGCGTGGTTGGCCGCTTGCGCAGCCTGGGTCGCGTTACGCGCTACGTCCTGGGCGGTGGCGGTCATTTCGTGCACCGCGGTGGCGACCTGGTCGATCTCGACCATCTGTTTATGCACGCCCTGGTTGGTGCGAATCGCGATGTCGGCAGTGTGTTCCGAAGAGTCGCTGACCTTCTGCACCGAACTCACCACCTGGGTGATCATGCCCTGCAGCTTGATCAGGAAAGTATTGAAGCCGGTGGCAATCGCGCCCAGTTCATCGGCGCGATCACTGGTCAGGCGCCGCGTGAGGTCGCCTTCGCCCTGGGCGATGTCGTTGAGCATCGCCACCATTTGCTTGAGTGGGCGAGCGATGCCGTGACCTACCAGCCAGATCACCAGCAAGCCAATGCCAGCGATCAACAGGCCGACCATGGTCATGCCGAAGATATCGGTCTTGCGCTGGGTATCCAGGTCGCTTTGCAGTGTTTGCAGTTCGGCCATGACGGCGCTCAGGGGTAACTGCATCATCAGGGTCCAGCGCGCGTCGGTCTGACCGATGTTGAACGGCAGGAACAGTTCGATATGCCCGTGCTCATGGTCGATGTCGTACCGCACTTCGCCGACTTTCAGTTGATTGAGATTGGCCAGTTCGTTGCCGTCGAGCAGGTCGGAGGCTTTTTCACCGAGCTTGCTGGGGTCCTTGGTAGACGCCACCAGGCGCCCGTTGCTGGAGATCAGTGCCAGTTCACCGGCTCCGTTGTAGAGTTTTTGATCCGCGCTGGTGAGCATGTCCTGGATGAAGTTCACCGACAGGTCGGCACCGACGATGCCCTGGAAGGCGCCGTCAATCATGATCGGTTCGATAAACGAAGCCAGCATCACCATGGCGTTGCCCACCTTGTAAGGTGCGGGGTCGATGGCGCAGGGCTTTTTGCTTTCCTTGGAGCACAGGTAGTACTCGCTGGCGCGCACGCCCGTGGACAGCATCTTCTGATCGGCGACATCGGCGAGCTTGTCCAGGCCGAGGCTGCCATCCGCGTTGCGATACCACCAAGGAATGAAGCGGCCGTCGACACCCATGCCGACGATGGGGCTTTTCACGTAGGCAGCGTCGTTGTGATCGATCGCATTGGGTTCCCAGCCGATATAGGCGCCGAGGATTTTCGGGTTGCGCACCACGGTTTCGTGCAGCAGGTTGATCAGTTGTTCGCGGCCAATTTGCAAGGCGGCATCGCCCTTGGCGTCTTTCATGCCGAGCAGGGCGTTGGTGGTGGCCAGGCTTCTTGCTGTCACCAGGGGCGCCTCCAGTTCTCGCTGGATCAATGTGGCCTGGGTTTGCGCCAATGCAGTGAGGCGATGTTCGATGATCTGCTCGAACTGTGCCTGGGTGCGGGCCTGCACCATCTCCTGTGTGCGGGCGCCGGCAAACAAGGCGTAGAGCACCAGCACGGCGACCACACTCAGCACAATGGCCCCGGCCAGTGCGGCGACGGAAAACTGAATCGACTTGAACTTCATGAAGGCTCCAGGCGCAGGGGGGGAAGGGCTGCTTGTTTATATCGGCCATGGACGCGGGAGGCATGAGGGTTTGCTCCACGAATTAATGCGAGTTGTCGCAAATGGAATGCTTGCCGCCGTTGTCGGGGTGTGGGATGTATCTGAAATTTAGCGGCTACACGTCTGGTGTATCTGGCGTCGATACAATTCACCGCCTACGATACGCGCCATGTTTTCAGGGCTTTTTTTCAGGGAGAGTATGTTGATGAAGAAATCATTGGCCGTAAGTGTGTTGGCAGCAGCGGTACTGCTGGCCGGGTGTCAATCGGTCAACACCACCAGCGGTGGCGCCGTTGGGGTTGAGCGCAAGCAATATATGTTCAGCATGCTGTCGAGCCAGGAAGTCGACCAGATGTATGCGCAGTCCTATCAGCAGACCCTGGGCGAAGCCAGTAGCAAAGGCCAGTTGGACAAGACCAGCGCCAACGCCAAGCGCGTGCAGGCTATCGCCAACCGCCTGATCGCCCAGGCGCCCACCTTCCGCCCGGATGCGGCGCAGTGGAAGTGGGAAGTCAACCTGATCAAGAGCGATGAAATGAACGCCAATTGCGGGCCTGGCGGCAAGATCTTCGTGTACAGCGCCTTGATCGACAACCTCAAGCTCACCGATGACGAGTTGGCCGCAGTGATGGGCCATGAAATCGCCCACGCCTTGCGCGAGCATGGACGTGAAGCCATGTCCAAGGCCTACGGCATCGAAATGGCCAAGCAGGGCGCCGGTGCGTTGTTCGGCCTGGGCCAGGACAGCCTGGCGCTGGCCGACACCGTGGCCAACTACGGCATGACCTTGCCTAACAGCCGCAGCAATGAGAACGAAGCAGACCTGATCGGCCTGGAACTGGCGGCCCGCGCGGGCTACAACCCGAATGCGGCCATCACGCTATGGAACAAGATGGCCAAGGCTTCGGAAGGCGCGCCACCGGAATTCATGAGCACTCACCCGGCCTCCGACAGCCGGATCGCCTCGTTGCAGGCAGCGATTCCGAAGGTGATGCCGCTCTACCAGCAGGCCAAAAAATCTTGATCCTGTGAAGGTCTAAATGTGGGAGGGGGCTTGCCCCCGATAGCGGTGTAAAGCCAGTGGAGATATCGACTGGCGCACCGCAATGGTGGGCAAGCCCGCTCGCCACAGTTACAGTGCTTCTCCTTCACTGGCAGGCATTAGGGCAAGCCCCTTTTCACAGTGGATCGCTTAAATCCAGCCGCTGCTCTGCATGGCCTTGTACACCGCCACAATCGCCAGGACAAAGAACGCCGTAGCCGCCAGTCGACGAATCAACGTCAGCGGCAGTTTCTCCGCTGCGAAATTCCCCGCCAGAACCACCGGGACGTTGGCAATCAACATGCCCAGGGTGGTGCCGATGATCACCAGCCACAACTCCGGATACTGGGCCGCCAGCATCACTGTGGCGATCTGTGTCTTGTCACCGATTTCTGCAAGGAAAAACGCAATCAGCGTGGTCAGGAATGGCCCGAATTTGCGCGTGGTACTGGCTTCGTCATCATCGAGTTTGTCCGGCACCAGGGTCCACAGCGCCGTGGCACAGAAGCTTGCCGCCAGGATCCAGTGCAACACCGCATCCGAGAAGAAACTGCCAAACCAGGCACCCACGGCACCCGCAGCCGCATGGTTGGCCAGGGTCGCGGCGATGATGCCGGCGATGATCGGCCAGGGTTTGCGAAAGCGCGCGGCAAGGATGAGTGCGAGCAGTTGCGTCTTGTCGCCGATTTCGGCCAAGGCAACGATTGCGGTAGGAACGAGTAGTGAATCCAGCATCAGGTAGTTTCCAGGGGGCGGGTCGACACGGCTATGACACGTACAGCCTTCCCGCCCCGGGTAAGGTGTGCGTGTCATAGGTCTTGTCAAACCCCGGTCCGTCTGTGCGGACTCCTGGGTCGCATACGCCATGGCCTGTTGACCAAGTATGTTGACGTATGCCGGACGAGCGTGGCGCTCGTGGGAGACTACTCCCCTAGGACGGAGCGGATTCTGCCTAGGCAAAATCCATTCGGCAAGCCTTCTTTTTCAAATGCCCATCAGGGGCGCTTGGCGCGGTAGATGCGAAAACCATTGCCCTCGGCCTTGACCGCACACACGCCCAGGTGCTCTTCGATCAACGGTTGGTACTTCAGGAAGCTATTCGCAACCAGGCGAAGTTCGCCACCTTTTGCCAGGTGTTTTGCCGCTTTTCGCAGCAGGTTTTCAGTGGCGAAATAATCGGTGTGCACCCCGACATGGAACGGCGGGTTGCTCAAGATGGCGTTCAACCCCATCGGTGCGGCGTCGATGCCATCACCGGTCAACACCTCGGCCTCCAACCCATTGGCGGCCAGGGTGAGGCGACTGCTGGCGGCGGCGAAGGCGTCCACATCCAGCATCGTTACGGTGTTGTGTGGGTAGCGACGCTTTACCGCCGCCCCTAACACACCGGCGCCGCAACCGAAGTCCAGCAAATGGCCGCTGGGCAGCTTGTCCAGATGCTCCAGCAACAGCTCGGTGCCACGATCCAGACGGCCGTGGCTGAACACACCCGGCAGGCTCACCACCTTGAGCGGCCCTTCGGCCAGCGGTACTTCGAACACCTGTGCCAGGCTCTCCAGCTCGAGCGCCTGGGGCGCATTGGCCACGGTGACTTGCCACAGCTGGCAATGCCGTGCGTTGTCGAGCTTGCGCGGTTTGCCAAAGGGCGCCATCTGCTTGGCGGCGCTTTCGATACCGGCTTTTTTCTCGCCCACCAGAAACAGCTCGGCGCCGGGCAGGCGTGCGGCCACGGCATTGAGCAGGTAGTCGGTGAGGTCCTTGGACTTGGGCAGGAAGATCACCGCGGCATCGAACCCGCGCTCGGGCGCATTCACGCCAAACTGGCTGCGCTCCGGGAAGCGTGCGTCGAGCGCCGCCTGGTCGCCGGCATGCCAGCACCAGCCGTGGGCGTTGGGCAGGCGACCGAGCAGGTCATCGGCGGGCAAGCCCACCAGCAACAGGTTGCCTTGAAAAAGTTCGGCCTGACGAAGCAGTACTTCACTGCGCGGATCCATGGTCTGCTCCTTGAAAAGGGGCGCAGTTTATCAACTGACGACGCGCAGCGGGGCGCCGCTGAAAAAGCCCCTGGCGTTTTCCGCCAATTGGCCAACGATGCGCTGCCGCGCCTCGCGACTGCCCCAGGCGTTATGCGGCGTGACGATCAAGCGTGGGATATCACTGGCCAGCAGCGGGTTGCCGGCGACCGGTGGCTCGACACTCAGCACGTCGGTCGCCGCGCCACCCAGGTGGCCGCTGCGCAAGGCATCGGCCAGGGCCTGTTCGTTGATCAAGCCACCGCGTGCGGTATTGACCACAAACGCTCCGGGCTTGAGCAGCGCCAGTTCGCGGGTGCCGATAAAGTCGCGGGTATGTTCATTGAGCGGGCAGTGCAAGGTCAGCGCATCGACCTGCGCCAGCAATTCATCCAACGGCACGCGATCAGCACGGGCAGGGCGCCCGGGAATCGCGCCGAGTAGCACGCGCATGCCAAAGGCTTCGGCCAGGCGCGCCACGGCACTGCCCAGTTCGCCATGGCCCAGCAGGCCAAGGGTTTTGCCTTCCAGTTCGACGATAGGGTGGTCCAGCAGGCAGAACTGCTTGGCGTGCTGCCATTTGCCCGCGCTCACATCCTGCTGATAGTCCTT
Source organism: Pseudomonas sp. MPR-R2A5 (assembly GCF_058793055.1). Lineage (NCBI taxonomy): Bacteria > Pseudomonadati > Pseudomonadota > Gammaproteobacteria > Pseudomonadales > Pseudomonadaceae > Pseudomonas > Pseudomonas sp. MPR-R2A5. The sequence goes on along the minus strand of NZ_JBXAFK010000008.1, from coordinate 164,154 downwards.
CAAGCGCGTCGCCAGGTTGAGCAGCAGCATGATCGTGTGCTGCGCCACCGACGGAGTGCCGTAGCCCTGGCAGTTGCTCACGGTGACGCCATGGGCGCGGGCGGCCTCCAGGTCAACGTTGTTGGTGCCGGTGGCCGACACCAGGATCAACTTGAGCTCCGGGCAGGCCGCGAGGGTTTCGCTGTTGAGCGGGATTTTGTTGCTGATGGCGACTTGAGCGCCTTGCAGGCGTTCGATCACATTTTGCGGCGTAGTGCCCGTCAACAGCTGCAAGTCGCTGAAACGACTGCGCAGCTCACTGAGGTCAAGATCTCCCAGGTCCAGGGAGGGGTGATCAAGGAAGACGGCGCGGCGATTGTTCGTCATCAACTGTACCTTTTGCGACAGGGTTCGAAGGCGTAATCTGCCGAGCCTATCAGATGAAATAATCCGTTACTTAATGGAGTGAGTATGTACGCCGCCGAGTTCTTGACCGTAGCCCTGATTCACTTGCTGGCGGTGGCCAGCCCCGGCCCGGATTTTGCGGTGGTGGTACGTGAGAGCGTGACCCACGGCCGTCGCGCCGGGACTTGGACCGCGCTGGGCGTGGGCTCGGCGATTTTCCTGCATGTGGGTTACTCGTTGCTCGGCATCGGCCTGATCGTGTCCCAGTCCATCGTGTTGTTCAACGCACTGAAATGGGCCGCGGCCGCGTACCTGCTGTACATCGGCTTCAAGGCCCTGCGCGCGCAGCCGGCCAAGCCTGCCGCCGAGGGCGAGTTGCACCGCGAAGCGGGCGAGCGCACCCCGCGCGGCGCATTTACCGCAGGCTTCGTCACCAACGGCTTGAACCCCAAGGCCACGCTGTTCTTCCTGTCGCTGTTCACCGTAGTGATCAACCCGCACACGCCGCTGGCGATCCAGGCCGGTTACGGCGTGTACCTGGCGGTGGCGACGGCGTTGTGGTTCTGCCTGGTGGCCATGTTGTTCAGCCAGCAGCGTGTACGCGCCGGGTTTGCGCGGATGGGGCATTGGTTTGATCGGACGATGGGGGCGGTGTTGATTGCGATTGGGGTAAAACTGGCGTTCACCAGCGCGAAATAAACGCTGTACTCGAGTAAACACCATCCAGTGTGGGAGCAAGCCCCCTCCCACACTGGACCTCCATCGCTCCTGAATAATGGCTCAAAGCTAGCATTCCCCTGCCTCTACAAATCATTCCTTTGGCTGATTTGGCTGAAACATAACCTCTCTACAGTGCAGGTCTTCAAGCCAAGACCGTGCAGTCATAAAAAGGGATTCGTATGTTGCAGACCCGTGTTATCCCGCCCGCCGAAGGCGCCTACCAATATCCGCTGTTGATCAAGCGCCTGTTGATGTCCGGTACCCGCTACGAGAAGACCCGGGAAATCATCTATCGCGACAAGCTGCGCTATACCTACCCCACGCTGATCGAACGGGTCGCGCGCCTGGCCAATGTGCTCACGGAAGCCGGGGTCAAGGCCGGTGACACCGTGGCGGTGATGGATTGGGACAGTCACCGTTACCTGGAGTGCATGTTCGCCATCCCGATGATCGGCGCGGTGATCCACACCATCAACGTGCGCCTGTCGCCGGAGCAGATTCTCTACACCGTGAACCACGCCGAGGACCGCTTCGTACTGGTCAACAGCGAGTTCGTGGGGCTCTACCAGGCCATTGCCGGGCAGCTCACCACGGTCGACAAGACGTTGCTGCTGACTGACGCGGCCGAAAAAACCGCCGAGCTGCCCAACCTGGTGGGCGAGTACGAAACCCTGTTGGCCGCTGCCAGCCCGAAGTACGATTTCCAGGATTTCGACGAACATTCCGTCGCCACCACCTTCTACACCACCGGTACCACCGGCAATCCCAAGGGTGTGTACTTCACCCATCGCCAACTGGTGCTGCACACCATCGGCGTGGCGACCATCATGGGCTGTGTCGACAGCGTGCGTCTGCTGGGCACCAACGATGTGTATATGCCGATCACGCCGATGTTCCATGTGCATGCCTGGGGCCTGCCGTATGTGGCGACCATGCTCGGCCTGAAGCAGGTCTACCCCGGCCGCTATGACCCGGAATACCTGGTGGAGCTGTGGCGCAAGGAAAAGGTCACCTTTTCCCACTGTGTGCCGACCATCCTGCAAATGGTGCTCAACGCCAAGGCGGCCCAGGGCGTTGATTTTGGCGGCTGGAAAATCGTCATCGGCGGCAGTGCCCTCAACCGCACGCTGTATGAAGCGGCCAAGGCCCGTGGGATTCAGCTGACCGCTGCGTACGGCATGTCCGAGACCGGGCCGTTGGTGTCCTGTGCCCACCTCAATGACGAGCTGATGGCCGGCACCGAGGACGAGCGCACTACCTACCGCATCAAGGCCGGCGTGCCCGGGCCCTTGGTGGACGCGGCGATCATGGACGCTGAGGGGAATTTCCTGCCCGCCGACGGCGAGTCCCAGGGCGAACTGGTGCTGCGCGCGCCGTGGCTGACCGAGGGTTATTACAACGAACCGCAAAAGGGCGCTGAGCTGTGGGACGGTGGCTGGATGCACACCGGCGACGTAGCCACCCTCGACGCGTTTGGCGTGATCGACATCCGCGACCGCATCAAGGACGTGATCAAGACGGGCGGCGAGTGGATCTCCTCCCTGGCGCTCGAAGACCTGGTCAGCCGCCACCCGGCGGTACGCGAAGTAGCGGTGGTGGGCATCGCCGACCCGCAGTGGGGCGAGCGCCCGTTTGCCCTGTTGGTGGTGCGTGATGGCCATGTTATAGGGGCCCGCGAGCTCAAGGAACACCTCAAGCCTTTTGTCGAATTGGGCCATTTGAGCAAGTGGGCGATTCCAAGCCAGATCGCCGTTGTTACGGAAATTCCCAAGACCAGTGTCGGCAAGCTCGACAAAAAACGTATCCGCATTGACATCATCGAATGGCAAGCCAACAACAGTACGTTCCTGTCCACCCTTTGAGGTGATTTGCCGTGCCCTCGGGGCACGGCAGCGCTCTATCTCAACGCTTCACTTGTGATTTGCCCATTTTCAGCCATCCTTTCCGCGCCGGCCTTCGTCGGCGTGGCGAAAGGGCTGTGGTAGACGGGTTGGTGGTGCAAATCACACTTTAGAGGGATCAAGCGGTACCCCCTGCTGGCTATAGTCCCCTTCAGAGTTTTTCAAGGATGTTGCGCTTCGGGCCATGGGGGCCCGGTTGCCGGGCGGCATTGGAATCGTTGTATTCCGGCCGTTACATGCATCACAGAAAGAACTCACTGCCATAACAATAATGCACATGGAGTAGCGTCGATGACCTCAGTAAACCAGTTCTGGCGCCGGGCGCGACTGCCCCTGGCCGTCAGTCTCGCCTCTACGCTCGCCGGGCCCGCATTCGGCGTCAGTTTCAATATCGGTGAAATCGAAGGGAGCTTTGACTCGTCGCTGTCGGTGGGGGCGAGTTGGTCGACAGCCAAGCCCAACCGCGATCTGATCGGCGTCAACAACGGCGGCAAGGGCTTGTCCCAGACCTCCGATGACGGCCACTTGAACTTCAAGCGCGGCGAGACGTTCTCGAAGATCTTCAAGGGCATTCATGACCTGGAACTGAAGTACGGCGATACCGGTGTGTTTGTGCGTGGCAAGTACTGGTATGACTTTGAACTCAAGGATGAAAGCCGGGAGTTCAAGGACATCAGCGACAACAACCGCAAAGAGGGCGCCAAGTCTTCTGGCGGCCAGATTCTCGATGCGTTCGTTTATCACAACTATTCGATTGCAGATCAGCCAGGGGCGGTGCGCTTCGGTAAGCAGGTGGTGAGCTGGGGGGAAAGCACCTTCATCGGCGGTGGCATCAACTCCATCAACCCGATCGATGTGTCTGCATTCCGTCGTCCGGGCGCCGAAATCAAGGAAGGCTTGATTCCGGTCAACATGTTCTATGTGTCGCAAACCTTGACCGATAACCTGTCGGCGGAAGCGTTCTATCAGTTGGAGTGGGACCAGACTGTCACGGACAACTGCGGTACGTTCTTTTCGCAGCCGGACGTCGTTTCCGATGGCTGCAGTGACAACCTGCGGGTACTCAACAGTCGACGCTTCTTGCCGGGGGCTGTCCTTCCAGGTCTTGCCGCCAATGGTGTGGATGTCAATAACGAGGGCGTCCTCGTTCGTCGTGGTGCCGATCGTGACGCGCGCGATAGCGGCCAATTCGGTGTTGCCTTCCATTACAACTTCGAGCCGCTGGACACGGAGTTCGGTGCGTACTTCATGAACTACCACAGCCGTGCGCCGATTTTCAGTGCGCAGGGCGCGCCACAGTCTGCTTACACGGGGCCTATCGGGCTTCCAGGCACGTTGCGTCCGCTGGTTGTCGCGGGTAATTCCAACTATTTCATCGAGTACCCTGAAGACATTCGCCTTTATGGTTTGAGCTTCTCCACCACCTTGCCGACAGGCACAGCATGGAGCGGTGAGTTGAGCTATCGCCCTAATGCCCCTGTGCAATTGAGCACCACCGACATTCTCTACGCCGGTGTCACGCCGCTGCCAGGCTACGGGAATGCTTCTGTGTTGAAAGGCAGTCCAGGCCAGGATCTGCATGGCTACAACCGTAAGGAGGTCACCCAGTTCCAGACCACGTTCACGCACTTCTTCGACCAAGTGATGGGCGCCAGCCGCTTGACCACCGTCGCTGAAATCGGTGTGACACACGTGGGGGGATTGGAAAGCAAATCCGAGGCTCGTTACGGGCGTGATCCGGTCTTCGGCCCTGGTACGTTGCCTGGCGGTTTCTGTACTACGCTGAACAACTCGACTGCTCAGGGTGGGGGGCTGGCTAACGCCTCCAGCCTCAATACCAACTGCAATAACGATGGCTTCACCACTGCCACGTCCTGGGGCTACCGCGCACGTGCCATCTGGGAATACCCGGACGTCTTCGCAGGCGTGAACCTCAAGCCAAACGTGGCGTGGTCCCATGACGTCAAGGGTTACTCCCCTGGTCCGGGCGCCAACTTCGAAGAGGGCCGCAAAGCCGTCAGCTTGGGCCTGGATGCCGAATACCAGAACACCTACACCGCCAGCCTGAACTACACCAACTTCTTCGGCGGTGATTTCTCAACGGTGAATGATCGCGACTTCGTTGCTCTGAGCCTCGGCGTGAACTTCTAAGCACACTGCATTTCAGGAAGACCAGAACATGAAAATAACTAAAAGTCTGTTGCACGTCGGTGTGCTCGGGCTGTCGATCCTGGCGAGCAACGTCATGGCGGCAGTCTCGGCGGATGAAGCTGCCAAGCTGGGCACGACCCTGACTCCGATGGGCGCCGAAATGGCCGGTAACGCGGCAGGCACCATTCCTAAGTGGTCGCCGCTGCCGACCAATGCCGGCGCGGTCGATGCCCGTGGTTTCCTGGCCAACCCGTACGCCAGTGAACAACCGCAATTCACCATCACCGCGCAGAACGTCGAGCAGTACAAAGACAAGCTGGCCCCTGGGCAGTACGCGATGTTCAAGCGCTACCCGGACACCTTCAAGATGCCGGTCTACCCGACCCATCGCGGCGCCACCGTGCCGGCCGATGTGTTTGCCGCCATCAAGAAGAACGCCACCAACACCAACCTGGTGTCTGGCGGTAACGGCCTGGAAAACTTTGAAACCGCCGTGCCGTTCCCGATCCCGAAAAGCGGCGTCGAGGTGATCTGGAACCACATCACCCGTTATCGCGGCGGCAGCGTGACCCGCCTGGTGACCCAGGCCACGCCGCAAACCAACGGCTCGTTCAGCCTGGTGTATTTCAAAGACCAGTTCGTGTTCCGCGACAAAATGAAGGACTTCGACCCGAAAAACCCAGGCAACGTGCTGTTCTACTTCAAGCAGCAAGTGACCGCGCCGGCCCGACTGGCCGGGGGTGTGCTGTTGGTGCATGAAACCCTGGACCAGGTGAAGGAGCCGCGCTCGGCGTGGGTCTACAACGCCGGCCAGCGTCGTGTGCGCCGCGCGCCGCAGGTGTCGTATGACGGGCCGGGTACCGCTGCCGATGGCCTGCGTACCTCCGACAACCTCGATATGTACAACGGTGCACCGGACCGCTACGACTGGAAGCTGGAAGGCAAGAAAGAAATCTACATCGCCTCCAACAGCTACAAAATCGACGATCCTAAGCTCAAGTACGTCGACATCATCAAGGCCGGCCACATCAACCAGGACCTCGCACGCTATGAGCTGCGCCGCGTCTGGCACGTGGTCGCGACCCTGAAGGAAGGCCAGCGCCACATCTATGCCAAGCGTGACTTCTTCATCGACGAAGACACCTGGCAAGCGGCCGTGATCGATCACTATGACGGTCGCGGCCAACTGTGGCGTGTCGCCGAAGCCCATGCCGAGAACTACTACGACAAGCAAGTGCCGTGGTACGCCCTGGAAACGCTCTACGACCTGCAGTCCGGCCGCTACCTGGCCCTGGGCATGAAGAACGAAGAGAAGCAGGCCTATGATTTCGGCTTCACCGCCACCACCAGCGATTTCACCCCCGCGGCCCTGCGCCAGGACGGTGTTCGCTAAATTGCACTAGTGCCTCAATGTGGGAGGGGGCTTGCTCCCGATAGTGATGTGGCAGTCAGCGCATGCATTGACTGGTCCGCCGCTATCGGGAGCAAGCCCCCTCTCACTTTTGGGTTGTGCCGATATTTCTTGTCGCAGTTATTTTCAGTCAATTGTTGCAAAGATCTACAAACCCTCCGCTTTTACCGCTAGTCTGCGGACATCTGCAATGCCGATAACAGCCTTCTACAAGAGCCCGGCGATGACTGATCTGTCTCGAATCCAGGGGCCTTCCAGCGCGGTCGTCCCGTCCCTGGAAGGTCGCTTCTACAGGCCGCCGCTGCCTGACGGCTACGTGCTGCGCCCCCGTCTGTGCGAACGGCTGAGTGCAGGGCTGGACGGGCGACTGTTGCTGGTCAGTGCACCCGCGGGGTTCGGCAAGAGCTCATTGGCGGTGGAGTTCTGCCAGGGCTTGCCGGCCCATTGGCAAAGCCTGTGGCTGGGCCTGAGCCCCCGGGACAACGACCCTGGCCGTTTCCTCGAGCGCCTGCTCGACGGGCTGCAACAATACTTCCCGCAAATCGGCGCCCAGTCCCTGGGGCTGCTGAAAATGCGCCAGCGTCATCAACCCTTTGCCTTTGAAGAATGGCTCGATGGCCTGCTCGATGAGCTGACCGTGCATTTGTCCACGCGCACGCCGCTGTTGCTGGTACTGGATGACTACCATCTGGCCCAGGGCCCGGTACTGGATCGCTGCCTGCAATTTTTCCTCAATCATTTACCCGATGGCCTGGTGGTGCTGGTCACCAGCCGCCAGCGCCCGGACTGGCACCTGGCGCGCCTGCGCTTGTCACGCCATCTACTGGAGCTGCATGAGCAGGATCTGCGCCTGACTCACGACGAATCCCTGGCCGTGCTGGATCGCCACAGCAGTTCATTGCGTGGCGAGGCGCTGGATAACCTGATCCGCCGCAGCGAGGGTTGGGTCGCCGGGCTGCGTTTCTGGCTGCTCGCCGCCTCCGAGGCCGGTAACGAAGGCTCTTTGCCGCAAAGCCTGCACGGCGGGGAAGGGCTGATCCGTGATTACCTGCTCGAAGAGGTGATCGATTGCCTGCCGCCCGAAGTGCAGGCCTTTCTGTTCGATACTGCCCCTCAGGAACGCTTTTGCAGCGAGCTGTGCGACGCCGTGCGCGAAGCCCATGACAGCGCGGAAATCCTGCGCTACCTGCAAGCCCACCAGGTTTTTCTGGTACCTCTGGACGAGCAGGGTCACTGGTACCGTTACCACCATCTGTTTTCGGACCTGCTGCGCACGCGCCGCGCCACCAGCACCGCGCTGTTACCGGCAGCCAGCCTGCACCTGCGGGCCTGCCGCTGGTTCAACGCGCAAGGCTTGATCGATGAGGCGGTGGAACAGGCATTGCGTGCCGGCCATCTGGATGTGGCCGCCAACCTGGTACAGAACCTGTCCGAAGAGCAACTGCTGGCCGAACAGAACGTCGGCATGCTGCTGCGCTGGAAAATGGACTTGCCCGATAGCCTGCTGATCAGTACACCCCGGTTGATCGTGCTCTATAGCTGGGCCCTGGGGCTGGCGTGCCAGTTGGATGCGGCGGAAGAGTTGTCCAGTTACCTCAGTCGCTTCCTGCCGGCACCGTCGGCCACGGCGCAGAAGTCGATGCTGGCCCAGTGGCTGGCGCTCAGCGGGATTATCGCGCGTGGTCGCGGTGACCGCGAATTGACCCAGCGTTATTGCAGCGAAGCCTTGGAAAGTTTGCCGCAGCGTCGCTATGGCCAGCGTCTGATGTGCCTGTCGACCTTGTCCAACCTGGCCATTGTCGACGCCGACCTGTGGCGCGCCCGCGGCCTGAACCGCGAGTCCCTGGAATTGGCGCAGCGGGTCGGAAACCCGCTGTTCGAAGCGCTGGCCCATTACGACCGTGCGCGAGTGTTGCAGGCGCGCGGCGAAATCCTGCGTTCCCTCGATGAGGTTCGCCAGGGCCTGCAACGCCTGCAGGGCCTGGCGCCGCAGCGGTTGTACGCCGTGCGTGCGCGATTGTCGCTCTATGAAGGTTATTTGCTGCTGGCGCGCTATCAGCCTGAGGCCGGCCTTGCTCGTCTGCGGGCCGGGCTGGTTGAAGCGCGCGCCTGTCGCGACATCAGCGTACTAATCGGCCATTGTGTGATCGCCAACTTCGAAGGGCGCCGTAACGACTTCCCCAAAGCCTTCGCCGAACTGGCCGAGGCCGAGCGCTTGATGCACATCTGGGACGTGCCGCCGATCTACTACCTGGCGATGATCACCCTGATCAAATGCGAATTGTGGCTGGCCCAGGGCCGCACCGACCTGGCTGACGCCTGGCTGACGCGGTTGGGGCAAACCTATAATGGTCAACACGCGGCTGCCGCGCCGGAGTTTCATCCGCACCTGCCGCAACATATCGGGCTGCAACAGGCCGCCCTCGATGCGATTCGCCATCAAGCGGATGCGGCGTTGGAGCGTCTTGAAGACCTGGCGCAACAGGCGCACAACAGTGGGCGACAAATGATTGCGCTGATGGCGTTGACCCAGCAGGCGCAACTGCTGCTGGAAAACGGCCAGGAAGCCAAGGCACGGCCGGTGTTGGCGCGGGCGCTGGAGGCCGGCTCGGGAGGGGCATTGCAGCCGTTCCAGCGTTTGCTCGAAGGTTACCCGCAGTGGATGCGCGAACAGCTTGGCAAGGACCCTCACGGCTTGCTGAACCAGAGCCTCTTGGCGCTGCTGCCGGCCGTTGCGGTCGCGGAGCCGTCGCCTGGTCATGAAGTCCTGAGCGCCCGTGAATTGGCGGTGCTGCAATTGATCGCCCAGGGGTGCTCGAACCAGGAAATCAGCAACCGCCTGTTCATCTCCCTGCATACGGTCAAGACCCACGCCAGCCATATCAACAGCAAGTTGGGGGTGGAGCGACGAACCCAGGCGGTGGCGCGGGCGCAAGAGTTGAGGTTGATTGGCTGAAACGTAAACCTTACGGCGGGCGAGCTTGCCCGCGTTGGGCTGCGAAGCGCACCCAGTCTGGTTTAATAGTGCAATTATTTTGGCGATGCTCGCCGGAAAACGATAATTCATTTGCACTGGAGGACCGCCCATGACCACCGCCAAGCCGACTCTCATCCGTGAAACCTTTCCCGTCGGCCCGTTGCAGTGCAACTGCACCATCATCGGTGACCCCATCACTAAAAAAGCCATCGTGGTCGACCCCGGTGGCAACCACGAATTGATCCTGGCGCGCCTCGATGCACTGGGCTTGAAGGTGGTGAGCATCATCCACACCCACGCCCATCTCGATCACTTCCTCGCCTCCGGCCAGTTGAAGGAGAAAACCGGTGCCACCCTGCACCTGCACAAGGATGATCAGTTTCTCTGGGACAACCTGGAAATGCAGTGCCAGATGTTCGGTGTGCCCTACACTCCGGTGCCTTCGCCAGACCAATGGCTGGTCGATGATGAAGCGTTGGCCTGCGGCTGTGGCGTGGCGCTGCATACGCCGGGGCACACACCCGGTTCGATGAGTTTCTGGTTTGCCGATGCCAAGCTCCTGATTGCTGGCGACACCTTGTTTCGACGCGGCGTAGGGCGAACGGATTTGTGGGGCGGCGACCAGGCGGCGATCGTGCGTTCGATCAAGCAGCGGCTCTATACGTTGGATGAGGGCGCGACGGTGGTAACCGGTCACGGCCCGGATACGCGGTTGGGGGATGAGATGCGTGAGAATCCCTTTGTGCGCGCGTAATGGGGCAGGGCACGTCGGTAGTCCAGCTTTCGGCGCTGTGGTGTCTGGAGAATTGCTGTAGCAAAAACACAGGTCGCGTTCAGCCTGCTTCTGCTACGGTTTCTGTAGCGGTAATCCTGGCCAGTTTTTTGTTACAGCTCTGGATGCGGTTGCGGAATTTTTACCGTTTGTCGCGTTCCAAACTCGGCACAGGTCCATTGCCTATGTCCTCTGCACCACAGAATGCAAAAGTAGGAGCTTCCTTCATGTTCACTCCGCGTCGTCTGCTTGTTGTCGCTACTGCCGTAGCCCTGTTGTCTGGCTGCGCTTCACCTAATCCATATGACGGCAGCCAGGGACAGGCAAATAATGGATCGCAAGGCGGCATGAGTAAAACCGCCAAGTACGGCGGCCTTGGTGCCCTGGCCGGCGCACTGGCCGGTGCGGCCATCGACCATAACAACCGTGGCAAGGGCGCGCTGATCGGCGCGGTGGTTGCCGGTGCAGGTGCGGCTGGCTATGGCTACTATGCCGACCAGCAGGAAAAGAAACTGCGCGAAAGCATGGCCAATACCGGGGTTGAAGTTCAGCGCCAGGGCGACCAGATCAAGCTGATCATGCCGGGCAATATCACATTTGCCACCAACTCGGACGCGATCTCCAGCAGCTTCTACCAGCCGCTGAACAACCTGGCCAACTCCCTCAAGCAATTCAATCAGAACACCATCCAGATTGTCGGTTACACCGACAGTACCGGCAGCCGTCAGCTGAATATGGACCTGTCCCAGCGTCGCGCGCAGAGCGTGGCCAACTACCTGACCTCGCAAGGCGTCAACGGTGCCAACCTGAGCGCACGCGGTGCCGGTCCGGATAATCCGATTGCCAGCAACGCCGACGTTAACGGCCGTGCGCAGAACCGTCGTGTCGAAGTGAACCTCGGTCCGATCCCTGGCCAGCAGTACGGCCAGCCTGCAGGCCAGCAACAAGCGCCCCAGCAGAACAATCAATTCCAGGGCAATCCGTACCAGCAGTACCAATAAACGCCGGCCACTAAAAAGGGCGCTGTGCAGTCAATGCACAGCGCCCTTTTTATTGCGTTCAGATCAGTCGATGTATTCAAACACCTTCACAATTTTCTGCACGCCTGACACACCTTGCACCAGGTTGGCCGCGCGGGTCGCTTCCGCCTGGGTCAGCAAGCCCATCAGGTAAACGATACCGTTGTCGGTGACGACTTTGATGCGCGAGCCAGGAATCGCGTTATCGGTCAGCATCTGCGCCTTGATCTTGGTGGTCAGCAAGGCATCGTTGCTGATAGCCAGCAGGGTGATCGGGTCCATCACCTGCAATTCATTGTGCACCTTCTTGACCCGTTGAACGGCCGAGGCCGCTTGTTCGGCCTGGGCTTTCAGGTCGGCGCGCGGTGTTTGCCCGGCAAGCAGTACCACGCCGTTGAAGCTGGTCACGACGATACGCGACGCGCCGTTGCCCAGGTCTGGCGCGGCCTTGGCGATGTTGACTTCGACCTTTGTTTCGATCAACGAGTCGTCGATCTTGCTGCCAAAGGTACGGGTGCCCTTGTCGTCCTGGATGGGGGTGTCACGTGTCGCAGTGATTGCCGTGCTGCACCCGCTGATGCTGAGGCATAGCGTGATGGCCAATAGGCTGAGGCGTTTAACGGTCATTCTTCACTCCCGAACAGTTGGCTGTCGATCAGATCGCACAGGCAGTGGATCGCCAGCAGATGGACTTCCTGAATACGTGCGGTGACAGTGGCCGGGACGCGAATCTCCACATCCTCGGGCAACAGCAGCGACGCCATGCCGCCGCCATCGCGTCCGGTCAATGCTACGACAATCATTTCACGATCATGTGCGGCCTGGATCGCCTGAATAATATTCGCCGAGTTGCCGCTGGTGGAAATCGCCAGCAACACATCACCCGGTTGGCCCAGGGCACGGATTTGCTTGGAGAAGATTTCGTTGTAGCTGTAGTCGTTGGCGATCGAGGTGATCGTCGACGAATCTGTGGTCAAGGCAATGGCCGGCAGGCTCGGCCGCTCGCGCTCGAAGCGGTTGAGCAGTTCGGACGAGAAATGCTGGGCATCGCCGGCCGAACCGCCGTTGCCGCACGAAAGCATTTTGCCCTCGTTGAGCAAGGCATTGACCATGACCTGACTGGCTTGCTCGATGTGCGGTGCAAGTACGTCCATCGCCTGTTGCTTGGTGTCGATGCTGGCCTGGAAAAGCTGGCGAATTCGGGATTGCATGTCCATCTGTGTGACCTTAAGTAGCGCGGCTGTTTGGCACAGGTATGTGCAGCCCGCAAAGCAAAGAGCAAAAGTGTGTGGTGAAAATGTCCGGCGAATCAGCTGTCGAAGGCGTCTTTGAGCCAGGTCAGATCAGCAAGGCCTGCCGGTGTGCTTTCCATGGCAACCACATCGAAACGGCAGGGGGAGTCAGACCAGCGGTGCTCCTTGAGTAGGAAGTACTGCGCGGCGAGTATCAGCTTCTGACGCTTGCGCCCGTCAATACTGGCGAGCGCGCCACCCCATTGTGCGTGTTTTCTGTAGCGGACTTCGACGAATACTACTGTATCGCCGTCAAGCATGACCAGATCAAGCTCGCCGCGTTTACACAACCAGTTCTGCGCCAGAAGGCGCAGACCCTGTTGTTGCAGGTATTTCAGAGCTTGAAGTTCGGCATCCTTGCCGCTTTTTGCGCTGGACCGCTCAGGCATCAGCGTGGGGTATCAGGCAGGCGCTGGACCTCGCCGCCGACGAATTTCGCCCATGGCATCTGGCGGTCGACGCGCTGGTTGGGGCTGATACCCAGGCTGCCCGAAAGGCCATCAACCCGTGTATCCGGCAGGGCCTTGAGCTGACCCAGGCGTGGCGCCAGGCGGTAGGCATCGACACCCATTGCATACAGGCGGCCGAGGCTGCCATTGGCTTGTGGCCATTGCGCGGCGACCTGGTTGCGCAGCGGGTCGGTGGTGTTGAGCAGCCAAGGGGTTTCGCAGAACATCACGTTGGTCATGTCCAGGTACTGGTTCTTGTCGCCGCTGGCACTGAATACGTGGGACGTGGCGTACACCGGTACATCACCGGCGTATTGGAAGTTAAGGGTCGGCTTGATCTGCTGGGCCAGTTGCGGGGTCACGGCCAGGAAGATGAACTCGATGTCCTGGCGACGCGAAGGTTGCGCGGCCACGTCGGTGCCGACGGTGCTTTGCAGGCTCTTGGCGCGGCCTTCGCTTTTGCGCAGTTGGAACAAGTCGGCGATCTGCTGTGCAAGGGCGACCGGCTGGTCGACGTACTCGACGCCTACGACGGTGCCGCCATTGGCTTCCCAATCCTGGCGGAAGGCTTTGTAGACGCGCTCGCCCCATTCGCCACGCGGCACCATGGCAGCGGCGCGGTGCAGGCCATCGGCACGGGCGCGACGTGAGACTTCGCGGGCTTCGTCTTCAGCGGCCAGGCCGAACTGGAACAGCTGGGCCGGGCTTTGATCGGTCTCGCTGTAGTTCAGTGCCAGGGTGGTGATCGGTAATTGCGGACGTGCGCTGAGCTGTTTGACCAGTGGTTTTTCCAGCGGACCGACGACCAGTTGCACGCCGGCAGCCTGGGCCTTGGCGTAGAAGTCGTCGAGGGAGGTCAGGCGCGAGCTGTCGTAGAACTCGATCACCGGCGGTCGCTGGCCGGCTTGCTCGGCCTGGTAATGCGCAGCCATGAAACCTTCACGCAGCGCCTTGCCGACGGACGCCAGCGGGCCTTCCTGTGGCAGCAGCAGGGCGATCTTGTTCAGGGGCTGGCTGGCGAGTTCCTTGAGCTTGGTCAGCGGGGTTGGCAGTTGCACGGCCGCCGGGTGCCCTGGGTTCTGCGCGCGCCAGGTGTCGATCGCCGCCTGTTGTTGCTCCAGGGTGCCAGCGCCCTTGACGGCCTGGGCCAGGGTGATCCAGCCGTCCATTGTCGGGTTGCCGCTGGCTTGCAGTTGCTCGGCCGGGAGTGCGGCAATCAACGTCCAGATGGCTTCGTGGTTGCTCTTGGCGGCATCACCGCTGAGCAATGGCGCCATGGCCACACGCTCGCGAGCCGCGGCCAGGGTCTGGCCATCGGCTTCATAGGCGCGAGCGTGCACGGTGCCGGTGCGGATCTGCTGCTCGGGCGGCAGATCCTTCAGGCTTTGCAGGCTAGGGTGGTTCAGGGCGGTCAACGCAGCCTTGGGCTGGTTGCGCGTCATCGCCAGTTCGGCGGCCAGGGTGCTGGCAAAGATTTGTGCGGCGGGTTTGAGAACATCCAGCGGCACCTGCGCAAGGATCTGCGACGAGCGGCCGGGGTTGTTCTGGCGGTAGGCCATGTCAGCCGCACTCAGGCGCAGCAAGGCCGCCTTTTCTGGCGTCTTGGCGGTGGTCGCCTGTTCGAGCAGTTGCTCGATACTGGCATCCGGGGTCCGTGGAAGGTCGCCAAGGCTGGACGAGGGCGAGCTGGCGCAAGCGGCCAACAAGGCAGCGAGGCAAAGGGCGGAGAGCAGCCGCAGGCAAGCGATCATGTAAGTGTCCTGATACCGATCAAATTAGCGTGGAATTGTACCCAAGCACTGGCCCAGGCGCGATGTTACTGGCGTGAAACTGTCGATTTAGGTCGTGTAAATGTTGCGATTGGCTGTGCACGGCTGAAAAGGCATCGGCTTCGATGGCATATTTTCAAGGCGTCTACGCGCTACAATGTGGCTTTTGCCAACCATCGAGGTGTGCGTTTTGACTGCTCCAGGTCCTTTGAATTCCACTGCAGGCTCGCTTTTTGTCGTGGCGACGCCCATTGGCAACCTGGACGATATCAGTGCGCGGGCGCTGAAAGTGTTGCGCGACGTTAAATTGATCGCAGCGGAAGACACCCGGCACTCCCAGCGTCTGATGCAGCATTTTGGTATCAGCACGCCATTGGCTGCGTGCCATGAGCATAACGAGCGCGAAGAAGGCAGTCGTTTTATCACGCGCCTGCTGGCAGGTGATGACGTGGCGCTGATCTCCGATGCCGGTACCCCGCTGATCTCTGATCCGGGTTATCACCTGGTTCGCCAGGCGCGTGCTGCGGGTATCAATGTAGTGCCTGTTCCGGGCGCATGCGCGCTGATTGCCGCTTTATCGGCAGCTGGATTGCCCTCCGATCGTTTTATTTTCGAGGGCTTCCTGCCGGCCAAGGCGGTCGGGCGTCGTGCTCGGCTCCAAGCGTTAAAGGAAGAGCCGCGTACATTGATCTTCTATGAGGCTCCCCACCGTATTCTGGAATGTCTGCAGGATATGGAGCTGGTGTTCGGTGGTGAACGCCTTGCACTGTTGGCGCGGGAGATTACCAAGACCTTCGAGACCCTCAAGGGCCTGCCGCTGGAAGCGTTGCGCGCGTTTGTCGAGGGTGACAGCAATCAGCAACGAGGCGAATGCGTGGTGCTGGTGGCGGGCTGGAGTGCGCCAGAGTCCGAAGACGCGGTGGGCAGCGAAGCCATGCGCATCCTTGATCTGTTACTCAAGGAAATGCCCCTTAAGCGCGCGGCAGCCCTGGCGGCGGAAATTACCGGGGTGCGCAAGAATGTGTTGTATCAAGTTGCGCTGGATAAACAGAAAACCGAATAGTTCCGGGGGTAAGCCGGTATTTCGTCTGAAGGTGATGGCACTGCTATGCTTTTAGTACTTGTCCTAAGTCCCTCGTGCCGTTAATCTGCGCGGCGGAGAGTCGATTGGACAGTCGCTGCCTTCTATGAAAATTAGGAGGGGGAGGAAAGTCCGGGCTCCATAGGGCGAAGTGCCAGGTAATGCCTGGGAGGCGTGAGCCTACGGAAAGTGCCACAGAAAATAACCGCCTAAGCACTTCGGTGCCGGTAAGGGTGAAAAGGTGCGGTAAGAGCGCACCGCACGACTGGCAACAGTTCGTGGCTAGGTAAACCCCACTTGGAGCAAGACCAAATAGGGTCCCAAGGCGTGGCCCGCGCTGGGACCGGGTAGGTTGCTAAAGATGTCCAGTGATGGCCATCGTAGACGAATGACTGTTCAAGACAGAACCCGGCTTATAGATCGACTCTCCACCTTTTTCCTTCTGTCCGAATCTCGGGCAGAAAACCGGTAGTAACGCAAGAATCCCTCCCTGCTGAATCATTGGCAGATGCATCTTCGTAATACCAAAAAAATCTTACTCTTAATAAATTACATTAACTATGAGCCATAGCTCTTTGAGCTATTTGTGCTTGTTGGGCCCAAAACATCGCCGAACTCTGGTTTCTCCTCCCTTTACGCTCCTAAATCTCCGTTCTGTAAGGCTTTTCCTTGAATCCGCGCCTTGACGGTGTGGTGGCCGCATTCCTATAGTGTGCGCAAGTGGCGGAAAGTGGCACAAAGTGGGTTTTTTGAACGTAAAACGCTAAAATTTGGAGAAACGCATCTGTGTTTCGCGGAGCTAACGCTATCAGTCTCGATGCAAAAGGCCGTCTCGCCATGCCGAGCCGGTATCGTGACGAGCTCATTTCGCGAAGTTCCGGGCAGTTGATTATCACCATCGATGCCGTTGACCCTTGTTTGTGTGTTTACCCGCTCGATGAGTGGGAGTTGATTGAAACCAAGTTGCGCGCTTTGCCTTCATTGCGTGAAGAGAACCGCCGCCTGCAGCGTTTGCTGATTGGTAATGCCGTCGACCTCGAGCTCGATGGCAGCGGTCGTTTCCTGGTGCCTCCGCGTCTGCGCGAGTACGCCAAGCTGGATAAGCGCGCAATGCTGGTGGGCCAACTGAACAAGTTCCAATTGTGGGACGAAGATGCCTGGGACGCTGTTTCTGCAGCGGACCTGGCTGCTATTCAACAACCGGGCGCCATGCCTGATGAACTGCGTGATTTGATCCTGTGACTATTGATAGCGGCTTTAACCACATCACCGTACTGCTTGACGAAGCCGTTGAGGCTCTCGCCGTACGCGCGGATGGCTGCTATTTGGATGGCACCTTCGGCAGAGGCGGGCACAGCCGGTTGATACTCAGCCAGCTCGGGCCCGACGGCAAGCTCCTCGGATTCGATAAAGACCCCCAAGCGATTGCCACCGGGCAAGCGCTAGCGGCCGAAGACGGCCGCTTTGTCGTTGTGCAGCGCAGCTTTGCCGAGCTGGGCGCGGAAGTTGCCGAGCGCGGCATGGCGGGCAAGGTGGCCGGGGTTTTGCTCGACCTGGGCGTGTCTTCGCCGCAGCTCGATGATCCGGAGCGCGGCTTCAGCTTCATGAACGACGGCCCGCTCGACATGCGCATGGACCCGACCCGTGGTGTCAGTGCTGCCCAGTTCATCGCCACCGCGCCAGTGGAAGAAATCGCCCGCGTGTTCAAGGAATACGGTGAAGAGCGCTTCGCCGGGCGCATGGCCCGTGCCGTGGTCGAGCGTCGGGAAGTCCAGCCGTTCGAGCGCACCGCCGACCTGGCCGAAGTGCTGAAAGTCGCCAATCCTGCCTGGGAAAAGGGCAAGAACCCGGCTACCCGCGCATTCCAGGGCCTGCGTATTCACGTCAACAACGAATTGGGCGATCTGGAAGCCGGCCTCGAAGCCGCACTGGAAGCCTTGGAAGTGGGTGGTCGCCTGGTGGTGATCAGCTTCCACTCCCTGGAAGACCGTATCGTCAAACTGTTCATGCGCCGCCTGGTCAAGGGCGAGTCCGACAACCTGCCGCGCAACCTGCCGGTGCGTTTCGAAGCCTTCGTGCCAAAAATCAAAATCCATGGCAAAGCGCAGTTCGCTTCCGAAGCCGAACTCAAGGCCAACCCACGTTCCCGTAGCGCTGTCATGCGTGTCGCGGAGAAGTTGCGGTGAGCAAGCTTTTCGCCAAGCCCCTTCCGGGCGGCAGCTTTTTTATGCTGCTGCTGTTTATCGGCGTGCTGGTGTCCGCGATTGCGGTGTCCTACAGCGCCCACTGGAATCGTCAACTGCTCAACACCCTGTACGGGGAATTGAGTGTGCGTGATAAAGCCCAGGCGGAGTGGGGCCGGCTGATTCTGGAGCAGAGCACCTGGACGGCCCACAGCCGTATTGAAGTGCTGGCGACCGAGCAACTGAAAATGCACATCCCGGGCGCGGCCGAAGTTCGCATGGTGGCGCCATGATGAAGCTCGAAGGTGCACTTTACCCGTGGCGCTTCCGTCTGGTGCTGGGCTTGTTGGCCCTGATGGTCGGCGCGATCGCCTGGCGCATCATCGACCTGCAAGTGGTTGACCGCGACTTCCTGATTGGCCAGGGCGATGCCCGCAGCCTGCGGCATATTCCGATACCTGCGCACCGTGGCCTGATCACTGACCGTAACGGCGAACCACTGGCTGTCAGTACCCCGGTGACTACCCTGTGGGCCAACGCCAAGGAACTGCAGGTGGCCAAGGACAAATGGCCGCAACTCGCCGCCGCCCTGGGCCAGGACCCGAAGGCCTTGGCCGAGCGCCTGGAAGCCCAGGCCAATAAAGAGTTCATCTACCTGGTGCGCGGCCTGACCCCCGAGCAGGGCCAGCAGGTGCTCGACCTTAAAGTCCCCGGTGTCTACGGCATCGAGGAATTCCGTCGTTTCTATCCGGCCGGTGAAACCACCGCCCATATGGTGGGTTTTACCGACATCGATGACCATGGCCGCGAAGGTGTGGAGCTGGCCTACGATGAATGGCTGGCCGGGGTCCCCGGCAAACGACAGGTCATCAAGGATCGGCGCGGCAGACTGATCAAGGATGTCCAGGTCACCAAAAACGCCAAGGCCGGTAAGCCCTTGGCGTTGTCGATTGACCTGCGCCTGCAATACCTGGCCAACCGCGAGCTGCGCAACGCGATCATCGAGAACGGCGCCAAGGCCGGCAGCCTGGTGATCATGGACGTGAAGACCGGCGAGATCCTCGCCATGGTCAACCAGCCGACCTACAACCCGAACAACCGTCGCAACCTGCAACCGGCGATGATGCGCAATCGTGCAATGATCGACGTGTTCGAGCCGGGTTCGACCATGAAAGCCATCTCCATGAGTGCTGCCCTGGAAACCGGCCGCTGGAAGCCCAGCGACAAGGTCGAGGTGTATCCAGGCACCCTGCAGTTGGGCAAATACACCATTCGTGACGTGTCCCGTACCGAAGGGCCGGTGCTGGATTTGACAGGTATCCTGATCAACTCCAGTAACGTGGGCATGAGTAAGGTGGCCTTCGATATTGGCGGCGAAACCATCTACCACCTGGCGCAAAAAATCGGCCTGGGCCAACCCACCGGCCTCGACTTCCCGGGTGAGCGCGTCGGCAACCTGCCGAACTATCGCGACTGGAAAAAAGCCGAGACGGCCACGCTTTCCTACGGCTACGGCCTGTCCGTCACCGCCATCCAACTGGCCCACGCCTTCTCGGTGCTGGCCAACAATGGCCGCATGGTGCCGCTGAGCCTGATCCACGTTGACGAAGCGCCGAAAGCCACCCAGGTGATCCCGGAAAACGTCGCCAAGACCATGCAAGGCATGCTGCAACAAGTGATCGAAGCGCCGCGCGGTGTCTTCCGCGCCCAGGTGCCGGCGTATCACGTGGCAGGCAAGTCCGGTACGGCACGTAAGACGTCGGTGGGTACCAAGGGTTACGCCGAGAACTCCTACCGCTCGCTGTTCGCCGGCTTCGGCCCGATGAGCGACCCGCGCTACGCCATCGTGGTTGTGATCGATGAACCAAGCAAAGCCGGTTACTTCGGTGGCCTGGTATCGGCGCCGGTGTTCAGCAAAGTGATGTCGGGCACCCTGCGCCTGATGAACATCACGCCGGATAACCTGCCGCCGACCCAACAAGCGAACGCCGGACCACCGGCCGCTGCTGCCAAAGCCAATGGAGGGCGCGGCTGATGTCCTTGAGCCTGAACAAGATTTTTGCCCACGCCGGTCGCGATCTGCTGATTCGCGAGTTGAGCCTGGACAGCCGCAACGTACGCGCCGGGGACCTGTTCCTGGCGGTGCCGGGCGGCAAGTACGATGGCCGTGCGCATATCGCCGATGCCTTGCAACGCGGTGCGGCGGCCGTGGCCTATGAAGTGGAAGGCGCGACCGTGCTGCCGATCACTGACGTGCCGTTGATTCCGGTCAAGGGCCTGGCCGCGCAGCTGTCGGACATCGCCGGGCGCTTCTATGGTGACCCGAGCCGCCACTTGAACCTGATTGGCGTGACCGGTACCAACGGCAAGACCAGCGTGACCCAATTGGTCGCCCAGGCCCTCGACCTGTTGGGCCAGCATTGCGGCATCGTCGGCACCCTCGGCACGGGCTTCTATGGCGCGCTGCAAAGCGGCCTGCACACCACGCCAAACCCGATTGCCGTGCAAGCGACCCTGGCTGACCTGAAAAAGGCCGGAGCCAAGGCGGTCGCCATGGAAGTCTCGTCCCACGGCCTGCATCAGGGGCGTGTGACGGCCCTGGCCTTTGATGTGGCAGTGATGACCAACCTGTCCCGCGATCACCTGGACTACCACGGCACCATGGAGGCCTACGCCGCCGAGAAGGCCAGGCTGTTTGCCTGGAATGACCTCAAGTGCCGGGTGGTCAACCTGGACGATGCCTTTGGCCGCCGACTCGCTGCCGAGGACCACGAAGCTCGCCTGATCAGCTACAGCCTGGAAGACGCCAGCGCGTACCTGTATTGCCGCGAAGCCCAGTTCAATGACGAAGGCGTGCGTGCCACGCTGGTGACGCCACAAGGCGAACACCATTTGCGCAGCACTCTGCTCGGGCGCTTCAACCTGAGCAATCTCCTCGCCGCTGTCGGCGCATTGCTTGGCCTGGATTACGCCCTGGATGAAATCCTGCGCGTGCTGCCGAAGCTGGAAGGCCCCGCTGGGCGCATGCAGCGTCTGGGTGGGGGCACGCAGCCGCTGGTGGTGGTCGATTACGCTCACACCCCGGATGCGCTGGAAAAGGTCCTGCTGGCCCTGCGCCCCCACGCCAAGGGCAAGTTGCTCTGCCTGTTTGGCTGTGGCGGTGACCGTGACCGTGGCAAACGCCCGTTGATGGCTGAAATCGTCGAGCGTCTGGCCGATGGTGTGCTCGTCACCGACGACAATCCGCGCAGTGAAGACCCGAGCCAGATTTTCGCTGACATCCGCGCAGGCTTCCAGGACGTGTCCAAGGTTGCCTTCGTCGCCGGTCGTGGCGCGGCCATTGCCCAATTGATCGCCAGCGCCAGCGCTGACGACGTGGTGGTCCTGGCCGGTAAAGGCCACGAGGATTACCAGGAAATCAACGGCCAACGCCATGCCTTCTCCGATCTGGTCGAGGCTGATCACGCCTTGACTGCCTGGGAGGTCGCCCATGCTTAAAGCCATGAAGTTCAGCGAACTGACCCAGCCCCTGTCGGGCCGTGTGCTGTCCGGTGATTGCAGTTTCAATGGTGTCAGCATCGACAGCCGCGCAATCAAGCCGGGCCAATTGTTCGTCGCCCTGGCCGGGCCGCGTTTCGACGGTCACGACTACCTGAATGAAGTCGCCGCCAAAGGCGCCGTCGGTGCTTTGGTGCAGCGCGAAGTGGCGGATTCGACCTTGCCGCAATTGCTGGTGGCCGATACACGCCTGGCCCTGGGCCAGCTCGGGGCGCTGAACCGTGCTGCCTTCGATAAACCCGTGGCCGCCATCACCGGTTCCAGCGGCAAGACCACGGTCAAGGAGCTGCTCGCCGGTGTCCTGCGTACGCGCGGGCCGGTGCTCGCTACACGTGGCAACCTGAACAATGATTTCGGCGCACCGTTGACCCTGCTCGAACTGGCCCCGGAACACACGGCGGCGGTGATCGAACTGGGCGCTTCGCGCATCGGCGAAATCGCCTACACCGTGGCGCTGACCAAACCCCACGTCGCGATCATCAACAACGCCGGAACTGCCCATGTGGGCGAGTTCGGCGGCCCGGAGAAAATCGTCGAGGCCAAGGGTGAAATCCTCGAAGGCCTGGATGCCTCGGGCACCGCTGTATTGAATCTGGACGACAAGGCCTTCGAGACCTGGCGTGTACGTGCCGCCGGTCGCAAGGTCCTGACGTTTGCCGTGCTGAACGCCACGGCCGATTTCCATGCATCCGACATCACCGTCGATGCCCGTGGCTGCCCATCCTTTACCTTGCACACCCCGCAAGGGCGTGAGCATGTGCAGTTGAATCTGCTGGGCAACCACAACGTCGCCAATGCCTTGGCTGCCGCCGCTGCTGCTTACGCCCTGGGCGTTTCGCTGTTCGGTATCGCCACCGGTCTGGGCGCGGTACAGCCGGTCAAGGGCCGCACGGTGGCGCAACTGGCGACCAACGGCATGCGCGTGATCGATGACACCTATAACGCCAACCAGTCCTCGGTCTGCGCCGCCATTGACCTGCTCAAAGGCTTCGACGGGCGCAAGGTGCTGGTGCTGGGCGACATCGCCGAACTGGGCGATTGGGCCGAACAGTCCCATCGCGAAGTCGGTGTCTACGCCAGCGACAAAGTCGACGCCCTCTACGCCGTTGGCCCGCACATGGCTCACGCCGTCGCGGCCTTCGGCCCTGGCGCGCGGCATTTCGCGACCCAGGCCGAGTTGATCCAGGCGCTGGGCGTGGCTGAACACGACAAACACACAACCATTTTGATCAAGGGATCGCGCAGCGCGGTGATGGAAAACGTCGTCGCGGCCTTGTGTGGCTCAAGTACGGAGAAACATTAATGCTGCTGCTGCTGGCTGAGTATCTGCAACAGTTCCACAAAGGCTTCGCGGTCTTTCAGTACCTGACCCTGCGCGGGATCCTGGGTGTGCTGACTGCGCTGTCTTTGTCGCTGTTCCTGGGGCCGTGGATGATCCGCACCCTGCAGAACCTGCAAATTGGTCAATCGGTTCGTAATGACGGCCCGCAGTCGCACCTGTCCAAATCTGGCACCCCGACCATGGGCGGTGCATTGATCCTGTCGTCCATCGGCATCAGCACCTTGCTCTGGGCTGACCTGCACAACCGCTACGTGTGGGTGGTGTTGCTGGTGACCCTGTTGTTCGGCGCTATCGGCTGGGTCGATGACTACCGCAAGGTCATCGAGAAAAACTCCAAAGGGCTGCCAAGCCGCTGGAAGTATTTCTGGCAGTCGGTGTTCGGCCTTGCCGCTGCGATCTTCCTCTACACCACCGCGCCAAGCGCCGTGGAAACCACCTTGATCATCCCGATGCTCAAGGACGCCAGCATTCCACTGGGCATTGGCTTTGTCGTACTGACGTACTTCGTCATCGTCGGCTCCAGCAACGCGGTGAACCTGACCGACGGCCTCGATGGCCTGGCGATCATGCCGACGGTGATGGTCGGCGGTGCGCTCGGCATCTTCTGCTACCTGTCGGGTAACGTGAAATTCGCCGAATACCTGCTGATCCCCTATGTGCCGGGTGCCGGTGAACTGATTGTGTTCTGCGGCGCATTGATTGGTGCGGGCCTGGGCTTCCTGTGGTTTAACACCTATCCCGCACAAGTCTTCATGGGTGACGTCGGCGCACTGGCGCTGGGCGCGGCCCTGGGCACCATCGCGGTGATCGTTCGCCAGGAAATCGTGCTGTTCATCATGGGCGGTGTGTTCGTGATGGAAACCCTGTCGGTGGTCATCCAGGTGGCCTCCTTCAAATTGACCGGGCGCCGTGTGTTCCGCATGGCGCCGATTCACCACCACTTTGAACTCAAGGGCTGGCCTGAGCCGCGCGTGATTGTCCGTTTCTGGATCATCACCGTGATTCTGGTCCTGGTCGGCCTTGCCACCCTGAAACTGAGGTAGAAACGAGTGTCCCTGATCGCTTCAGACCACTTCCGCATCGTTGTCGGCCTCGGCAAGAGCGGCATGTCCCTGGTTCGCTTCCTGGCGAACCGGGGCAAGCCGTTTGCCGTGTCCGATACGCGGGAAAATCCACCGGAGCTGGTCACGCTGCGCCGTGACTACCCGCACGTGGAAGTGCGTTGTGGCGAGTTGGATGTGGAGTTTCTGTGCCGTGCCGATGAGCTCTATGTAAGCCCCGGCCTGGCCTTGGCGACACCGGCCCTGCAAGCTGCAGCCGCGCGTGGCGTGAAGCTGTCCGGTGACATCGACCTGTTCGCGCGTCACGCCAAGGCGCCGATCGTGGCCATCAGCGGTTCCAACGCGAAAAGCACCGTGACCACCCTGGTCGGCGAAATGGCGGCTGCGGCCGGCAAGCGCGTGGCGGTGGGCGGCAACCTCGGGACACCGGCGCTGGACCTGCTCAGCGACGACGTCGAGCTGTACGTCATGGAGCTGTCGAGCTTCCAGCTGGAGACCACCCACGACCTGGGTGCCGAAGTCGCCACCGTATTGAATGTCAGCGAAGACCACATGGACCGCTACAGCGGCCTGCCGGCCTATCACCTGGCCAAGCACCGGATTTTCCGCGGTGCCAGGCAAGTGGTGGTCAACCGTCAGGATGCCCTGAGCCGTCCGCTGATGGGCGAGGGCTTGCCGTGCTGGACCTTCGGCCTTGGCAAACCCGACTTCAAGGCCTTTGGCATCCGCGAAGAGAACGGCGAGAAATACCTGGCCTTCGAATTCCAGAACCTGATGCCCGTGCGCGAACTGAAAATCCGTGGTGCGCATAACCAGTCCAATGCCCTCGCGGCCTTGGCGCTCGGGCATGCCGTTGGCCTGCCGTTCGACGCCATGCTGTCGAGCCTGCGTTCCTTTGCCGGCCTTGAGCATCGCTGCCAATGGGTGCGTGACCTCGATGGCGTCAGCTATTACAACGATTCCAAGGCCACCAACGTCGGCGCCGCACTGGCGGCCATCGAAGGCCTGGGGGCCGATATCAAGGGCAAGCTGGTGCTGATTGCCGGTGGTGACGGCAAGGGTGCCGACTTCAAGGACCTTAAAGGTCCGGTGGCCGCCCATTGCCGTGCCGTGGTGCTGATGGGCCGCGACGCCGACCTGATCGCCGCCGCCCTGGGGGACGCCGTGCCGCAAGTGCGCGCCACTTCCCTGGACGACGCTATCGCCCAGTGCAAGGCCTTGGCCCAGCCGGGCGATGCGGTGTTGCTGTCGCCGGCCTGTGCGAGTCTCGACATGTTCAAGAACTACGAAGAGCGCGGCCAGTTGTTCGCTCGCGCCGTGGAGGCCTTGGCATGAATATCAACTTGCGCAACATCATCAAGCCGTACCCTTCGCCGATTATTACCGGGCGCGGTATCGACCTGGATTTCCCGATGCTCGCCGGTTGCCTGGCGCTGCTCGGACTGGGCCTGGTGATGATCACCTCGGCGTCTTCCGAAGTGGCCGCCGTGCAGTCGGGCAACACCCTGTACATGATGATCCGTCACCTGGTGTACCTGGTGATCGGCCTCGGCGCGTGCATTGTCACCATGATGATCCCCATCGCCACCTGGCAGCGCCTGGGTTGGCTGATGCTGATCGGTGCCTTCGGCTTGCTGGTCATGGTGATCCTGCCCGGCATTGGCCGTGAGGTGAACGGTTCGATGCGCTGGATCGGCTTTGGTGCATTCAACGTGCAGCCGTCCGAGATCGCCAAGGTGTTCGTGGTGATCTACCTCGCCGGTTACCTGGTGCGTCGCCAGAAAGAAGTGCGCGAAAGCTGGATGGGCTTCTTCAAGCCATTCATCGTGCTGCTGCCCATGGCCGGCCTGTTGCTGATGGAACCTGACTTCGGTGCCACCGTCGTGATGATGGGGGCCGCGGCGGCCATGCTGTTCCTCGGCGGCGTGGGCCTGTTCCGCTTCACCTTGATGGTGGTGCTGGCGGTCGCTGCGGTGACCGTGCTGGTACAAGCGCAACCTTACCGGATGGCGCGCCTGATCACCTTCACCGACCCATGGTCCGACCAGTTCGGTTCCGGCTACCAGTTGACCCAGGCGCTGATCGCCTTCGGGCGCGGCGAGTGGCTGGGCGTGGGCCTGGGCAACAGCGTGCAGAAGCAGTTCTACCTGCCGGAAGCGCACACCGACTTCGTGTTCTCGGTGCTCGCCGAAGAGCTTGGCGTGGTCGGTTCGCTGTGTACCGTCGCGCTGTTCGTGTTCGTGTGTGTGCGCGGCATGTACATCGGCCTGTGGGCCGAGAAGGCCAAACAGTATTTTGCCGCTTATGTGGCATATGGCTTGTCGTTCCTGTGGATCGGCCAGTTCCTGATCAATATCGGTGTGAACGTCGGCCTGTTGCCGACCAAGGGCCTGACCTTGCCGTTCCTCAGTTATGGCGGCAGTTCGTTGGTGATTTGCTGCGCCTGCCTGGGGTTATTGCTGCGCATCGAGTGGGAGAGTCGAACCCACCTGGGCAGCGAAGAGATGGAGTTCAGCGAAAGCGACTTCGCCGAGGAGCCGACCCATGGGCGCTAACGTGCTGATCATGGCAGGCGGCACCGGGGGCCACGTGTTCCCGGCCCTGGCTTGTGCCCGCGAATTCCAGAACCGTGGCTACACCGTGCACTGGCTGGGGACGCCGCGTGGCATTGAAAACGAACTGGTGCCGAATGCCGGGCTGCCGCTGCACCTGATCAACGTCAGCGGCCTGCGTGGCAAGGGCAAGTTGTCTTTGCTCAAGGCGCCGTTCGTGTTGCTCAAGGCGGTGTGGCAGGCGCGCAAGGTCATTCGTGAATTGAAGCCGGTGTGTGTGCTTGGCTTTGGCGGCTATGTGACAGGCCCTGGCGGTGTTGCCGCGAAGCTCGCGGGAGTGCCGGTGATCGTGCATGAGCAGAACGCCGTGGCCGGCACGGCCAACCGTTTGCTCGTGCCTTTGGCGGCGCGGGTGTGTGAAGCGTTCCCCAACACCTTCAGTGCCTCGGACAAACGTCGCACCACCGGTAACCCGGTGCGCACCGAGCTGTTCATGGCCATCGCCCGTGAAGCATTGGCCGGGCGCAAGGCGCACCTGCTGGTCCTGGGCGGAAGCCTGGGTGCCGAGCCGCTGAACAAATTGCTGCCGGAAGCGGTGGCGCAATTGCCTGTGCAATTGCGCCCGGAAATCTTCCACCAGGCGGGCAAGCATCACGATGAAGTGACCGCCGCGCGTTATCGCGAGGCAGGTGTGGAGGCCAATGTGCAGCCCTTCATCAAGGACATGGCCCATGCCTATGGCTGGGCCGACCTGGTGGTCTGTCGCGCTGGTGCGCTGACCGTCAGTGAACTGGCCGCTGCCGGGCTGCCGTCGTTACTGGTGCCTTTGCCCCATGCGATCGACGATCACCAGACCCGCAACGCCGAATA
The DNA here is from genome assembly GCF_058793055.1 of Pseudomonas sp. MPR-R2A5. NCBI lineage: Bacteria > Pseudomonadati > Pseudomonadota > Gammaproteobacteria > Pseudomonadales > Pseudomonadaceae > Pseudomonas > Pseudomonas sp. MPR-R2A5. The sequence continues at coordinate 136,662 of NZ_JBXAFK010000008.1, read as the reverse complement.
TTTGGCCGGGGAGGGCGCTGCCTTCCTGCTGCCGCAAAGAACGACTGGCGCCGCCGATTTGGCCGCACGCCTGACCGAGGTTTTGATGCAACCGGAACGACTCAACAGCATGGCGAGCACCGCAAGCCGCCTGGCCAAGCCTGACGCAACCCGCACCGTGGTCGATATCTGCCTGGAGGTGGCCCATGGTTGAGAATCAGAAAGCCATGCCGCAACCAGAGATGCGCCGCATCCGCCGCATCCACTTCGTCGGTATCGGCGGCGTGGGCATGTGCGGTATTGCCGAGGTGTTGCTGAACCTCGGCTACCAGGTGTCGGGCTCCGACTTGAAAGAGTCGCCGGTCACCGATCGCCTGAAGTCCTTTGGCGCACAGATTTTTATCGGCCACCGCGCCGAGAACGCCACCGAGGCTGACGTGCTGGTAGTGTCCAGCGCTGTGAACACGTCCAACCCGGAAGTGGCCACCGCCCTTGAGCGCCGCATTCCCGTGGTACCACGCGCCGAGATGCTGGCCGAGCTGATGCGCTATCGCCACGGCATCGCCGTTGCCGGCACCCACGGCAAGACCACCACCACCAGCCTCATTGCCTCGGTGTTCGCGGCCGGTGGCCTGGACCCGACCTTCGTCATCGGTGGCCGCCTGAATGCAGCCGGCACCAATGCCCAGCTCGGCACCAGCCGCTACCTGATCGCCGAAGCCGACGAGAGCGATGCCAGCTTCCTGCACCTGCAACCGCTGGTGGCCGTGGTCACCAATATCGACGCCGACCACATGGCGACCTACGACGGTGACTTCAACAAGTTGAAGAAAACCTTCGTCGAGTTCCTGCACAACCTGCCGTTCTATGGGCTGGCGGTGGTGTGCCTGGATGATCCGGTGGTGCGTGAAATCCTGCCCCTGGTCAAGCGCCCGACCGTGACCTACGGCTTCAGCGAAGACGCCGACGTGCGCGCGATCAATGTGCGCCAGGAAGGCATGCAAACCTTCTTTACCGTGCTGCGTCCCGACCGCGAGCCACTGGACGTGTCGGTGAACATGCCGGGCAACCACAACGTGCTCAATTCCCTGGCGACCATCTGCATCGCTTCTGACGAGGGCGTCAGCGATGAGGCCATCGTCGAAGGCCTGTCGTGCTTTGCCGGCGTGGGCCGTCGCTTCCAGGTCTACGGCCAGTTGCCGGTGGAAGGTGGCGACGTGATGCTGGTGGACGACTACGGCCACCACCCGACCGAAGTCGCCGCCGTGATCAAGGCCGTGCGTGGTGGCTGGCCGGAGCGTCGCCTGGTGATGGTCTACCAGCCGCACCGCTACAGCCGTACCCGCGACCTGTACGACGATTTCGTCAATGTATTGGCCGATGCCAACGTGCTGCTCTTGATGGAAGTCTACCCAGCCGGTGAAGAGCCGATCCCGGGTGCCGACAGCCGCAAGCTGTGCAACAGCATCCGTCAGCGTGGCCAGTTGGACCCGATCTACATCGAGCGCGGCGTGGACCTGGCGCCGATCGTCAAGCCGTTGCTGCGTGCCGGCGATATCCTGCTGTGCCAGGGTGCCGGTGATATTGGCGGCCTTGCGCCGAAATTGCTCGCCAGCCCGCTGTTTGCAGCCGCGCAGGGGAAGTCGAAATGACCGTGAATTACGACGCCCTGTTCTCTACCATCGCGCCTGCCGACTTCGGCCGCGTGGCGGTATTGTTCGGCGGCAAGAGCGCCGAGCGCGAAGTGTCGCTCAAGTCCGGCAATGCCGTGCTTGAAGCCCTGCAAAGCGCTGGCGTGAATGCGTTCGGTATCGACGTGGGCGATGACTTCCTCGCCCGCCTGCAGGCCGAGAAGATCGACCGCGCCTTTATCATCCTGCACGGTCGTGGCGGTGAAGATGGCAGCATGCAGGGCCTGCTGGAGTGCGCAGGCATTCCTTACACCGGCAGCGGTATCCTGGCTTCCGCGCTGGCGATGGACAAGTTGCGCACCAAGCAGGTGTGGCACAGCCTGGGTATTCCAACCCCGCGCCACAGTGTCCTGTGCAGCGAAGACGATTGTATTTCCGCAGCCAAGGAACTGGGCCTGCCTTTGATCGTCAAACCAGCCCATGAAGGCTCCAGTATCGGCATGGCCAAAGTGAACTCGGCCGCCGAATTGATCGACGCATGGAAAGCGGCAAGTACCTACGATTCGCAAGTGTTGGTGGAACAGTGGATCCAGGGTCCCGAGTTCACCATCGCCACCCTGCGTGGCCAGGTATTGCCGCCCATCGCATTGGGCACGCCCCACACCTTTTACGACTACGACGCCAAGTACCTGGCTTCCGATACCCAGTACCGGATCCCGTGCGGCCTTGACGCAACCAAAGAACAGGAATTGATGGACCTCACGGCGAAAGCCTGTGAGGCGCTGGGTATCGCCGGTTGGGCGCGGGCAGACGTGATGCAGGATGACCAAGGGAATTTCTGGTTCCTGGAAGTCAACACCGCACCGGGTATGACCGACCACAGCCTGGTCCCTATGGCCGCTCGCGCCGCCGGTCTGGATTTCCAGCAGTTGGTGCTGGCCATTCTCGCAGCAAGCATTGAGGCTCGAGGCTAAGACATGAAAGGCGCATCGCTTCGTCATCAGCCCCCCGCACCCGGCCGCAAGCCGGTGCCACGGGGTGCCAGTCGAATGGTGGCTAAAGAGCCGATGTCGGCGCGCCTGCCGAAAGCCAACTTTGGTTTTATCAAGGCGCTGTTCTGGCCGGTGCTGCTGGTGGTGCTGGGCTTCGGCACTTACGAAGGCGCACAGCGTCTATTGCCGTATGCCGACCGGCCGATCACCAAGATCAGCGTGCAGGGCGACTTGAGCTACATCAGCCAGCAAGCGGTGCAGCAGCGCATCGGGCCGTTCCTCGCCGCGAGCTTCTTCACCATCGACCTGGCCGGCATGCGCCGGGAGCTGGAACAGATGCCGTGGATCGCCCATGCCGAAGTCCGTCGCGTCTGGCCGGACCAGGTGACGATCCGCCTGGAAGAACAACTGCCCGTGGCCCGTTGGGGTGACGAAGCGCTGTTGAACAACCAGGGCCAGGCGTTCACGCCGCGTGAGCTGGCCAACTACGAGCACCTGCCGCAGTTGTTCGGGCCGCAGCGGGCGCAACAGCAAGTGATGCAGCAGTACCAGGCCTTGAGCCAGATGCTGCGGCCATTGGGCTTCTCCATTGCACGCCTGGAACTGCGTGAGCGGGGCAGCTGGTTTTTGACGACCGGGGCAGGCAGTTCCGGCCCGGGCATCGAGTTGTTGCTGGGACGCGACCACCTGGTGGAAAAGATGCGCCGCTTCATCGCCATCTATGACAAGACCTTGAAAGAACAGATTACGAACATTGCGAGCGTCGACCTGCGTTACGCCAACGGCCTTGCCGTCGGCTGGCGTGAACCGGCTGCGCCCACGGCAGCGCAACCCGCTGTCGCGAAGAATTAAGAAGAGGCAGGACCCATGGCAAACGTGCAAAGCGGCAAAATGATCGTCGGTCTCGATATCGGCACCTCCAAGGTGGTGGCGCTGGTGGGCGAGGTCGGGGAAGACGGCACGATCGAAATCGTCGGTATTGGCACGCATCCGTCCCGGGGCCTGAAGAAGGGCGTGGTGGTGAACATCGAGTCCACCGTGCAATCGATCCAGCGCGCCATTGAAGAAGCGCAGCTGATGGCCGGTTGCCGGATTCACTCGGCGTTCGTCGGCGTGGCCGGCAACCATATCCGCAGCCTGAACTCCCACGGCATCGTGGCGATCCGCGACCGTGAAGTCAGCTCGGCCGACCTCGAGCGCGTGCTCGACGCCGCCCAGGCCGTGGCGATCCCGGCTGACCAGCGCGTGTTGCACACCCTGCCGCAGGACTACGTGATCGACAACCAGGAAGGCGTGCGCGAGCCCCTGGGCATGTCGGGCGTACGCCTGGAGGCCAAGGTCCACGTGGTGACCTGCGCCGTCAACGCCGCGCAGAACATTGAGAAGTGCGTGCGCCGCTGCGGCCTGGAAATCGACGACATCATCCTTGAGCAACTGGCTTCGGCCTACTCGGTACTGACCGACGACGAAAAAGAACTGGGCGTATGCCTGGTGGACATCGGCGGCGGCACCACCGACATCGCGATCTTCACCGAGGGTGCGATCCGTCACACCGCTGTGATCCCGATTGCTGGCGACCAGGTCACCAACGACATCGCCATGGCGCTGCGTACACCGACCCAGTACGCCGAAGAAATCAAGATTCGCTACGCCTGCGCCCTGGCCAAGCTGGCGGGTGCCGGTGAGACCATCAAGGTGCCAAGCGTGGGCGACCGTCCACCGCGCGAACTGTCGCGCCAGGCCTTGGCCGAAGTGGTCGAACCACGCTACGACGAGCTCTTCACCCTGATCCAGGCTGAACTGCGCCGCAGCGGCTACGAAGATTTGATCCCGGCCGGCATCGTGCTGACCGGTGGTACCTCGAAGATGGAAGGCGCGGTCGAACTGGCCGAGGAAATCTTCCATATGCCGGTGCGCCTGGGCGTGCCCCATGGCGTCAAGGGCTTGGGCGATGTTGTGCGCAACCCGATTTATTCCACCGGTGTGGGCTTGCTGTTGTACGGGCTGCAAAAGCAGACCGATGGCATTTCCCTGTCGGGCCCGAGCAACCGAGACAGCTACCGCAGCGACGACGAAGCCAAAGCGCCGTTGTTCGAGCGGTTGCAGGCTTGGATCAAAGGCAATTTCTAACGAATTACCGCAACACCGCAACACGGCAAAAAAGCAGTAGGCGAAAAAACTAGAGAAAACGAAAGGAGAGGGAACATGTTCGAACTCGTAGACAACATCCCCGCCAGCCCGGTCATCAAAGTGATCGGTGTCGGCGGTGGCGGCGGCAACGCTGTCAACCATATGGTCAAGAGCAACATTGAAGGCGTTGAATTCATCTGCGCCAACACTGATGCCCAGGCGCTGAAAAGCATCGGCGCGCGGACCATCCTGCAATTGGGCACAGCCGTGACCAAGGGCCTCGGCGCTGGCGCCAATCCGGAAGTCGGCCGTCAAGCCGCCCTGGAAGACCGCGAGCGTATTGCTGAAGTGCTGCAAGGCACCAACATGGTGTTCATCACCACTGGCATGGGCGGCGGTACCGGTACCGGTGCGGCGCCAATCATTGCCGAAGTGGCCAAGGAAATGGGGATCCTGACGGTTGCCGTCGTGACCCGTCCGTTCCCGTTCGAAGGCCGCAAGCGCATGCAGATCGCCGACGAAGGTATCCGTCTGCTGTCTGAAAGTGTTGACTCGTTGATCACCATCCCCAACGAGAAATTGCTGACCATCCTGGGCAAGGACGCGAGCCTGCTGTCCGCGTTTGCCAAGGCTGACGATGTACTGGCCGGTGCCGTTCGCGGTATTTCCGACATCATCAAGCGCCCGGGCATGATCAACGTCGACTTTGCCGACGTACGTACTGTCATGAGCGAAATGGGCATGGCGATGATGGGCACTGGCTGCGCCAGCGGTCCGAACCGTGCACGCGAAGCCACTGAAGCGGCCATCCGCAACCCACTGCTGGAAGACGTGAACCTGCAAGGCGCACGCGGCATCCTGGTGAACATCACCGCCGGTCCTGACCTGTCCCTGGGTGAGTACTCCGACGTGGGTAGCATCATCGAAGCCTTCGCTTCCGAGCACGCAATGGTCAAGGTCGGTACCGTTATCGATCCGGACATGCGCGATGAACTGCACGTGACCGTGGTTGCAACTGGCCTGGGCGCGAAAATCGAGAAGCCTGTGAAGGTCATCGACAATACCGTTCATACCAGCCACGCCAGCCAGTCGGCTGCCGCTCCAGCGCCTTCGCGCCAGGAACTGCCGTCGGTGAACTACCGTGACCTGGATCGTCCGACCGTGATGCGCAACCAGGCTCAGGCCGGTGCTGCGGCGTCCCGTAGCCCGAATCCGCAAGATGACCTGGACTACCTGGACATCCCGGCTTTCCTGCGTCGTCAGGCCGATTAATGGAATGTATCAGGGCTATGAAGGTGATTGGTGTTCAGCAAAGGTCTGGTCTGCTATTATCGCCAGCCTTTGTTGATACCAGTTCGCAATTTGCGCTGAAGCGGTCCAAGCCATGATTAAACAACGCACCCTGAAGAATATTATTCGTGCCACAGGTGTAGGTCTGCACTCCGGGGAGAAGGTATACCTGACCCTCAAGCCTGCACCTGTCGACACCGGCATCGTGTTTGTGCGTGCCGACCTGGACCCTGTGGTGCAGATTCCTGCTCGCGCGGAAAATGTTGGCGAAACCACGATGTCGACCACGTTGGTCAACGGTGACGTCAAAGTGGACACGGTGGAGCACTTGCTCTCGGCCATGGCCGGTTTGGGCATCGATAACGCCTACGTCGAGCTCTCCGCGTCCGAAGTCCCGATCATGGATGGCAGCGCTGGACCCTTCGTATTCTTGATTCAATCTGCCGGCCTGGAAGAACAGGACGCAGCCAAGAAGTTCATACGCATTCTGCGGGAAGTGACAGTAGAAGACGGCGACAAGCGCGCCACCTTCGTCCCGTTCGAAGGCTTTAAAGTGAGCTTTGAGATCGATTTCGACCACCCGGTATTCCGTGACCGCACCCAAAGTGCAAGCGTGGATTTTTCCAGCACTTCGTTCGTAAAAGAAGTCAGCCGCGCCCGTACCTTTGGTTTCATGAGTGACATCGAGTACCTGCGCAAGCACAACCTCGCACTCGGCGGCAGCGTTGAAAACGCCATTGTGGTCGACGCGGATGGTGTACTGAACGAAGACGGCCTTCGCTATGAAGACGAATTCGTGAAGCACAAGATCCTCGATGCAATCGGTGACCTCTACCTGCTGGGCAATAGCCTGATAGGCGAGTTCAAAGGCTTCAAGTCGGGCCACGCCCTTAACAACCAGCTGCTGCGCAAGTTGATTGAGCAGACAGACGCTTGGGAAGTCGTGACCTTCGAAGATGCCAGCACCGCACCGATCTCTTACATGCGTCCCGTTGCGGCGGTGTAAGTAACAACTCTCTTTCTTTAGTTTTGAAAGGCTGCCTTCGGGTGGCCTTTTTTTATGTCCGTTGCAACAGCGCCGCCCCCTGCAGGAGCGAGCTTGCTCGCGAAAAACCTGAGTGCGCCGCAATAAACCTGGTGCCCGCGTTATCGTTGACGTTCTTCGCGAGCAAGCTCGCTCCTACAGGGGCTGGGTTGCGGCATCGACAATGCAGTTTCGGCCACTGTGCTTGGCTTCATACAGCGCCTGGTCCGCACTCAGCATCAACGCCTCCAATGACATGCGGCTGCGTTTGTCCCAAGTGCTCATGCCGATGCTGACGGTAATCGGCCGTTCATCTTCCGCCACCCGTGGCAAGTGCTCGACGCTGCTGCGGATATGCTCGGCGATCAGCCAGGCGCCCTTGGCGTCGGTGTCGGGCAGCACCACCGCGAATTCCTCCCCGCCATAGCGCGCCGCCAGGTCAGCCGGGCGGCGGATATTGTTGCCGATCACCTGGGCCACGGTGCGCAACGCTTCGTCGCCGCCACTGTGGCCATGGCGGTCGTTGAACGCCTTGAAGTGGTCCACGTCGATCATCAGCAGTGTCAGCGGTTCTGTGGAGCGTTGGGCGCGATCCCATTCCAGACGCAGGCGCTCGTCAAGGACGCGGCGGTTGGGCAGGCCCGTCAGGGCATCGGTGGCTGCTTGTTCTGACAGCACTCTCTCCGCACGATAGCGCCGGCGCAGTTCCCGGCGCAGCATCCAGGTGAGCCACAACAGGCCGATACACAGGATGCCCGTGGCGCCGCTGGTGAGCAGCGCGACACGTTTCCAGGGGGCGAATACGTCTTCACTGGGGAGCGCCACCACCACGATCAGCGGCAGTTCGCCGACATTGGTGAACGTGAACAGGCGCTCCTTGCCGCTGATGGCGGAGATGGCCTGGAAGCTGCCGCTTCCATCGCGCAGCATGCGTTTGAAGTTCGGTCGCTCGCTCAGGTCTTTGTCGATCATGTCGCGTTCAAGCAAAGGTTGCTGGGCCAGCAGGATGCCTTTGTTGTTCAGCAGGTTGACGCTGCTGCCGTTGCCGATCGTCAGGGTGCTGAACAACTGGTCGAAATACGCCAGGCGCATGGTGGCGACCGCGACGCCGGCGAACTCACCATTGGGCCCCGACACGCGCCGGCTGAATGCGATGCGCCAGACCTGGTCGCAGTCGCAATGGATCTTGAACGGTCGGCTGATAAACAAGCCCGCCTGGGCGTCCTTGGCATGCACCTGGAAATAATCACGGTTGGCAAAATTGCGCGGAGTGGGCTGCAGGGTCGAGGAGTCGGCGATCACCGCTCCGGTGGCATCCAACAACAGCACCTCACCCTTGAAAGGTGCCGCCATGGACAAGTCAAACTGCACCAGGTGTCGGATATTCGCGGCAACCTGTGACAGGTCCTCGCGTTGCGTGGCGGTAATCAGTCCCTTGAGGGCCAGGTCGTACAACTCGACGTTTCGCAGTACATCGGCATTGATCAGTTGGGCAATGTTGGTGGTTGAACGCTTGGCCGCCTGCAAGGTGCTGGCGTGTTCGCGGATCAACAGTGCGGCGACGATGATCACAATCAGGACGACGGTGAGGCCGCTGCCCAGCATCAGCAATAGTTCGGGGTGTGCAGGTGAGGTGCGAGTAGGGCGTGGGCTCATCGGGCAGACTTCAGCGGTGACGATGCTGGCAGTTTAGTTCTACCCGATGAAAATTAAATACTTGGTTAAAAAGAAACTGTGCGCGTCAAAACACGTTGATCGGATAGTCGACGATCACCCGGTACTCATCCACATCCCGATCCACCGTCGAGTAACCCCGGCCGCCACGGTTGGTCGCCCATTGCAGGCGCACCGCCAGGTCCTTGGCCTTGCCGCCTTGCACCACATACTTCAGGTCGACATCCCGTTCCCAGTGCCTGGCGTCTTTGCCGTCTGCGCTGTACCAGGCGCTGTAGCCACGACTTTGCGGGTCGACCTTGGTCAGGTCGGTCTTGCCGCTGATGTAGGACACCGCCGAGGTCAGGCCCGGCATGCCGAGGCCGACGAAGTCATAGGCGTACTTGAGCTTCCACGAGCGTTCGTTGGGGCCGTTGAAGTCCGAGTACTGCTGGGAGTTGTCCAGGTACACGCTGTCGCCCTGGGTGATGTAGTCGAACGGCGTGTTGCCGTTGACCCGCTGGTAGGCGGCGGTGACGCTGTGGTTGCCCACGCCCACGGTGAAATGCAGGCTGTAGGTGTTGTTGTCGATGGCACCGAGCAGCGACTGGCCGGTGTCCTGGGTGTGGTAATAGTGCAGGCCCGGGTTGAGGCTAATCAGGTCGTTCAACGCGTAGGTGTAGTCCAGGTCGTAGTAGTACTGGTGCCACACGTCCTTGAGTTCAGAGGCGTAGAGATTGCTGGTCAGACCCGGGATGGCGCTGAACGACACACCGGCCCAATCCAGGTGCTGGTTGTCGGCATGGTCCGGCAGTGCGCCGTAGCTGGTGCCGATGCGCTGATGGCCGCTCTGGTTGTAGAGCTTGGTGAAACTGGCCTGGCCGCCTTCGAGCATCCAGCCGTCGAAGCTGTGGTTGACCAGGCTCACGCCACGGAAGGTCTGCGGCAGCATGCGGGTCATGCCGCCGGCAATCACCGGGTTGTTGAGGAACAGGTCGCCCGCTTTCACCTCGGTGTCGAACGCCCGCATCTTCAAGGTACCGCCCGCCGTGGAGAACGAGCCGGGTGCCTTGCCGTTGCCGCTGCCATACGGAAGGATGCTGGAACCGTCGGTGCCGCCACCCCCGTCGAGCTTGAGGCCGAGCATGGCGTGGGCGTCCAGGCCGAAACCAACGGTGCCCTGGGTGTAGCCGGATTCGAAGGTGCCCAGAAAGCCCTGGCCCCACTCCTTGCTGTCATCGGTATGAATATCGCGACGGTCGCGGTTCATGTAGTAGTTGCGGGTGTTGATATTGAGGTGGGCGCCTTCGACAAAACCGTCGGCGGGAGGCGCGTCTGCTGCATGGGCCAGAGGGACGATCGTTGCGGTAATCGCGAGAAATAACGGGGTGAACGTCAGCGAGTTCTTCACCGGTGGAGCTCCTTGGGTCAATCGGAAACGGCCAATGTCGTGGGGGTGTGCCTGGCCTTTTTTTACGGCAAAAAAAAGCCGCTGAAGTCAGCGGCTTTAAGACAGATTCCCAGTGTAGAGCCCTGGAAATATGTCGAGGGAAATTCGGGTAAGCGGGTCAGCTGTCTTTGCCGTCGCGCTCATCGATGCGTCAAATTAACGCAGGCGAGCGGTCCGATACAGAGTGTAACAAGATAATGACTGTTGCCGAAATCGCAACAGTAGTGAGGGCCAAGCCCTAATACTTGTCAGTTAAAAGATAGAACGAGCAAACAGTCACCTGTGGCGAGCGGGCTTGCCCCGCGTTGGGCTGTGTAGCAGCCCCAAAACCAGGCACCGCGGTGTGTCAGTTAAAAACACATCGCCTGTAATGGGGCTGCTTCGCAGCCCAACGCGGGGCAAGCCCGCTCGCCACAGTTACAGTTACAGTTACAGTTACAGTTACAGTGTTCCTCCTTGACTGACTGGCATTAGGGCAAGCCCCCTCCCACATGTGACCGAGGTGTTTTCAAGATTTAGATTGGCAGGGTGATGCCAAAGGTATTGCCACCGGGCTCGCTGCGTACGAACACATCGCCGCCATGCATCAGCGCAATCGCCTTGACGATGGCCAGGCCCAACCCGTGATTCGCCCCGCTGTTGCTGCGCGACGCGTCCACCCGATAGAAGCGTTCGAACAGCCGTGGCAGGTGTTCGCTGGCAATCACTTCGCCGGGGTTGGTCACGCCGATCGTCACCTGATGTTCCAGCACTTCGATGTTCACGTCGATCACCTGCCCAGGCGCGGTGTGCTGCACTGCATTGCTCAGCAGGTTGATCAGCGCTCGGCGCAGGTGGGCTTTTTCGATCTGCACCTGGGCGTCGCCGTGGACCTGCACCTGGACCTGAGCGTCTTCGAGGATGAAGTCCAGGTAGTCGAGGGTGGTGGCAACCTCGTCGGCCAATGAGCTTTCAATCAGCTTGGTGGCCTTGCTGCCCTGGTCGGCGCTGGCGAGGAACAGCATGTCGTTGATGATCGAACGCAGGCGTTCCAATTCTTCGAGGTTGGATTGCAGTACCTCGAAATAATGTTCGGCCGAACGTCCGCGTGTCAGGGCAACCTGGGTCTGGCCGATCAGGTTGGTCAGCGGCGAACGCAGCTCGTGGGCGACGTCGGCGTTGAACGACTCCAGGCGTGAGTAAGCCTGCTCTACGCGGTCGAGGGTGGCGTTGAACGAGTTGACGAACTGACTCAGTTCCGGCGGCAGAGGCGACAGTTGCAGGCGCCCGGAGAGCTTCGGCGGCGCCAGCTTCTGTGCTTCATCCGAGAGTTTGCTCAGCGGCTTGAGGCCAATGCGCGACACCCAGAACCCCAGCAGCGACGCCAGCACCACGCCGACCAGTGCCAGGCTCACCAACGCCACCAGCAGATGGTGCTGGGTGGCACGGAAGTTATCGGTGTCGATGGCGATCATGAAACGCAGCGGCGGGCGTTGGTCCTTGGCCGGGAATTGGCTCACCAGTACCTTGAACGGGTATTCGCGCCCCGGCAGGCGCAGATCGCGCTTACCCGTCGGGCCTTCGGCGAAGGCGCGGATCTGCGCATCGGGGTTGCCATACTCGTAGTTCGGATCGCTGCTGACGACCCAAAAACGGATACGTTTGTCTTCCTCACCCAATAATTTGAGCTTGGCTTGAATCTTCGCCCAATGGTCCGGTGTACCGAAGCGGTTCACAGAGGATTCCAACACGCTGTAGCGCGCGTCCAGCTCCGCCCCGGGTAGCAGGCCCAGGCTGCGGTCCACCTGCTGATACAGCGCGCCGCCGATCAACAGGAAGATCAGCGCCGCCACGAGGGTGAACAGGCTGCTCAGACGCAGGGCAATGGAGTTAGCCGACACTGCGATTCTCCAGCACATAGCCCATGCCGCGAATGGTGTGCAGCAGCTTGTGTTCGAACGGCCCGTCGAGTTTGGCGCGCAGGCGCTTGATCGCCACTTCCACCACGTTGGCGTCGCTGTCGAAATTGATGTCCCAGACCATTTCTGCAATCGATGTCTTGGAGAGGATCTCGCCCTGGCGCCGCGCTAACACACTGAGCAGCGAGAACTCCTTGGCGGTCAGGTCCAGGCGCACGCCGTTGCGGCTGGCTTTGCGGCTGATCAGGTCGATCCACAGGTCGGCGACCGTCACCTGCACCGGCTCGTGGCCGCCGCTGCGGCGGGTCAGGGCTTGCAGGCGCGCCACCAGTTCGAGGAATGAAAACGGTTTGCCGAGGTAATCGTCGGCACCTTCGCGTAGCCCGCGGATACGGTCTTCCACGCGTTCACGGGCGGTCAGCATGATCACCGGTGTCTGCTTGCGCGCGCGCAACGCCCGCAACACGCCAAAGCCGTCGAGGCCAGGCAGCATCACGTCGAGCACGATCACCGCGTAATCGTTTTCCAGCGCCAAGTGCAAACCCTCGACGCCTTCGCGGGCCACGTCGACGGTGTAGCCTTGCTCCGTCAGGCCGCGGTGCAGGTAGTCGGCGGTTTTTTCTTCATCTTCAACAATCAATACGCGCATGAGCCTTTTGCTCCAGGGCGGTGCCTTGGCCTCAGTGTGTGGTCGCCAGCTCGGCAGCTGGTTTGGGCCGGTGGAAAAACTTTTCGAGGTACAAGTATATGACCGGTGTGGTGAACAACGTCAGCGCCTGGCTCACCAGCAACCCGCCGACCACCGCGATGCCCAGCGGCTGGCGCATTTCCGCGCCAGGGCCGGCACCGAGCATCAACGGCACGGCGCCGAGCAGGGCGGCGAGGGTGGTCATGATGATGGGCCGGAACCGTGTGACACAGGCTTCATAGATCGCCTCCTCTGGCGATAGCCCGCGTACGCGCTGGGCTTCCAGGGCGAAGTCGATCATCAGGATGCCGTTCTTCTTCACGATCCCGATCAGCAGTACCAGGCCGATCAGGGCCATGATCGAAAAGTCCTGGCCCATCAGCGACAGCATGATCAGTGCGCCCAACCCCGCCGACGGCAAGGTCGAGATAATCGTCAGCGGATGCACGAAGCTCTCGTACAGCACGCCGAGAATGATGTAGACCGCCACCAGTGCCGCCAGGATCAGCCACGGTTGGCTGGCCAGCGAACTCTGGAACGCCTGGGCCGCGCCCTGGAAGTTACCAATGATGGTGGCCGGCATGCCGATTTCATTCTTGGCCTGGTTGAGCATGATCACCGCATCCCCCAGCGCCACGCCGGGGGCGAGGTTGAACGACAGGTTGGCGGCCGGGAACATGCCGTCGTGGCTGATGGACAAGGGCCCTACGGTCGGCGGGTCGACCTTGGCCACTGCCGCCAACGGCACCATCTCATTGGTCAGCGGCGAGCGCAGGTAGAAGTAGTTCAGGCTTTCGGCCTTGCCGCGTTGCTGGGTGTCCAACTCCAGCACCACCTGGTACTGGTTGATCTCGGTCTGGAACTCTTTGATCTGACGTTGGCCGAAGGCGTCGTACAGCGCCTGGTCGACATCGGTGGCGGTCAGTCCGAACCGTGCGGCGGCCTGACGGTCGATGCTGATGTGGGTAATGCTGCCACCCAGTTGCAGGTCGTTGGACAGGTCGCGAAACGCCGGGTTGGCGCGCAGTTTTTCGGTGAGGCGTTGGGTCCAGGTATTCAGCGTCGGGCCGTCGTTGCTCTTGAGCACGTACTGGTATTGGGCGCGGCTCGGGCCGGAGCTGAGGTTGATGTCCTGGCCGGCGCGCAGGTACAGCACGATGCCGGGCACCTTGGCCAGTTTCGGGCGGATGCGGTCGATGAACTGGCTGGCGGACACATCGCGATCACCGCGGTCTTTCAAGGCGATCCAGAACCGCCCGTTGGCAATGGTCTGGTTGCTGCCGGTCACCCCCACCGAGTGGGAAAACGCCTCGACCGCCGGGTCGTCCTTGACGATCTCGGCCAGGGCCTTGTGCTTGGCGACCATGTCCGGGTACGACACGTCGGCTGCCGCTTCGCTGGTGCCGAGCACGAAGCCGGTGTCTTGCACCGGAAAGAAACCCTTGGGAATAAACACATAGCCGACCACGGCCAGGGCCAGGGTCACCACGAAAATGACGCCCATCGTGCGTTGATGGGCCAGGGCGCGGCGCAGGGTGCGTGCATAGCCGGCCAGCAGGCGTTCACTGAAGCTGGGTTTGTCGTGGGCAGGATGGGTTGGGGCGCGCATGAACAGCGCCGCCAGGGTAGGCGCCAGCGTCAACGAGACCACCACCGAAATCAGGATGGTCGAGGTCGCCGTCAGCGCGAACTCCTTGAACAACCGTCCGACCACGCCGCCCATGAACAGCAGCGGGATAAACGCCGCCACCAGCGAGAAGCTGATGGACACCACGGTAAAGCCAATCTCGCCGGCGCCCTTGATCGCTGCTTCGCGCTTGTCCAGCCCGGCTTCGAGGTGGCGGTGAATGTTTTCCACCACCACGATGGCATCGTCCACCACAAAGCCCACGGCGATCACGATCGCCACCAGGGTCAGGTTGTTCAGGCTGAAGCCCATCAGGTACATCAGCGCAAAACTGGCGATCAGTGACACGCCGAGCACGCTGGACACAATCATTGTGGCGGACAACTGGCGCAGGAACAGCGCCATCACCGCCACCACCAGCAAGATGGCGATCAACAGGGTGACTTCCACCTCATGCAAGGACGCACGGATGGTCTTGGTGCGGTCGCTCAATACACTGACCTGCACGGATGCCGGCAACATGGCTTGCAGGCGCGGCAGTTCCGATTGGATGCGGTCGACGGTCTCGACGATATTCGCGCCAGGCTGGCGCGAGATCACCAGGTTGACCCCCGGCGTGTCGCCGGACCAGGCCTGCACGTAGGCGTTTTCCGAACCGTTGATGACTTTGGCGATATCGCGCAGTTGTACCGGCGCGCCGTCCTTGTAGGACACGATCAGTTGGGCGTAGTCCTCGGGGTGGAACAACTGGTCGTTGGCCGACAGGGTCGACACGCTGTTTTTCCCGTAGATCGCGCCTTTGGCCAGGTTCAGGCTCGATTGCTGGATGGCCACGCGGATGTCGGCCAGGGTCAGGCCAATCGCGGCCAGTTTATCCGGTGAGGCCTGCACGCGAATTGCCGGACGTTGTTGGCCGGTGATGTTGATCTGGCCGACGCCGTCGATCTGGCTGATCTGGCGCGCCAGCAGGGTTTCCACGTAGTCGCTCAGCTCGGTGCTGGGCATGCTGTCGGAGCTGACGCTGAGGATCAGCACCGGGCTGTCGGCCGGGTTGACCTTTTTCCAGGTCGGCAGGCTCGGCATATCGCTGGGCAGTTTGCCGGACGCGGTATTGATCGCCGCCTGCACTTCCTGGGCGGCGGTGTCGATGCTCTTGTTGAGCGTGAATTGCAGGGTCAGGAGGCTGGAGCCCAGGGCACTGCTGGAGGTCATCTGGGTCATGCCGGGGATGGCGCTGAATTGCACCTCCAAGGGCGTGGCCACGGACGAGGCCATGGTGTCCGGGCTGGCGCCGGGCAGTTGCGCGGTGACTTGGATCGTCGGGAATTCCGCTTCCGGCAACGGCGCGATGGCCAGGCGCGGGAAGGCTATGATCCCGAGCAGCACCAGGGCAAACGTCAGCAGCAGGGTGGCGACGGGGTGATCGACGCACCAGGCCGAAGGTGAACGGCTGCCGTTCATGGCTGCACCTTGGCGTCGACGGTCTGGATCGTTTGTGGCGGGTCTTTGAGCACCTCCACCTGGGCGCCGGCCTTGAGGCGCGACTGGCCATCACTGACCAGCACATCACCGGCCTGCACGCCCGTGATGAGGTTGACGTCGCTGTTCTGGTAGGTCACTTGCACCGGCACGATCTCGACCTTGTTGCCGTTGACCCGGTACACGAAGTGCGAGTCCAGGCCGCGTTGCACCACGGTGGGCGGCACCACCAGCGCGTTCTTGTCGAGGGCGGTCTGGATCTTGATGGTCACCAGTTGCCCGGGCCACAAGCGTTGCGAGGGGTTGTTGAACTCGGCCTTGGCCCGCAGGGTGCCGGTGGTGGAGCTGATCTGGTTGTCGATCAGGCTCAAGTGGCCTTCGCCGAGCAGGTCGCCGGCCTGGCCGTCGGTGTCGGCGCCCAGGTAGGCGTCGACGCTGGCCTGGGTCGGCGCGGCGATCAGGCCTTGCAGGGTGGGCAGCATCTGTTGCGGCAGGGAAAACTCGACGGCAATCGGGTCGATCTGAGTGACCGAGAACAAGCCCTGGGCATCGCTTGTGCGCAGGAAGTTACCTTCATCTACCGTGCGGATACCCACGCGACCGCTGACTGGCGAGCGGATCTGGGTGTAGGAAAGCTGAACTTTCGCCGCGTCAATTGCAGCCTGGTTTCCCTGCGCGGTGGCCTTGAGCTGGTTGACCAGGGCTTGTTGCTGGTCGTAGGTCTGCTTGGACACGCCGTCGTCGATGCTCAGTTCCTTGTAGCGCTTGAGGTTGATCAGCGCCACTTGCAGTTGCGCCTGGTTTTCCCCCAACTGCGCCTTGGCCTGGTCGAGGCTGGCACGGATCGAGCGGTCATCAATGGTGGCGAGCAGATCACCTGCCTTCACCCGTTGGCCTTCCTTGACCAGTAATTGGGTGAGGATGCCGTCGACCTGGGGACGGATCACCACACTGTGCAATGACAATACCGTGCCGATCCCACTGACAAAGCGCGGGACGTCCTGTTGCACCACCTTCACCACCCGCACCGGGATCGCCGTTGGCGCAGCCAGCCTGGTCTTGGCCGGCCGGCCCAGGGCCCAGGCGGCAATGGCCAGCACCACCAGGACACCGACGATCAGGGCAGTTTTACGTTGAATTTGCATGGAGTGGCGCGCCAGGGCAAAGAGTGGGAAGAGTGTAGGGGCTTTATAGCGCGCCAACCCGGTCAGCAAGGTGACTGCTAACTGACAGCGCTGTCAGTAAACTCCGACCATTCGTACAGGTGGTGGTTAAAGATCCGAAGGGCGCAGGTATACTGCGCGCCAGTGTGGCCCGCAAGTCGGCCCCGCATCATTTTTTGCACGCTCCGGAGCTTCCATGAATTCCCCGACACAACCCCCTGTTGAAGCGGCCGACATCGTCGATCCGGCCAGCGCCGAAAGCGTTGAGAAGACCGAGATCCCGGCGTTCAAGTTTCCGTTCAAGCCGGGTGAACTGGCCGGGGCGAAAAATGCGGCCCAGCCTTGGTACAAGAACGGCGCCAAGAACGGCCACACCAAGTCGCCGGGCATGGCGCCACCGGGGACGCGTCGTTCAATGGGTAAACGCTGAGACTAACAAGTCGCACGCTGTGTCGACTATTGCCTACAGCGCGTGCTGATATTTCTGCTTGTAGGTCCGCGTCTATTTCTTGAAAGCTTGCACGACATTTGCTCCACCCCGGTCGGCTTTTACCGGGGGGCGGGGCGTGGTGAGGCTGGTTTTCCGGAAAAGGACGTCCCCGTGACCCTGAGACACCGCTGTGTGGCGCATACCTTATGGCTGTTGAGTGTGGTGTTCTGCACGGCAGCGGCGGGTGACCCACCCCGTCATGAAATTCGCTTCGCCGTCGCCGCACAATTTCCCCCGTTCCAAAGCCGCAATCAGCAAGGCCAACTGGTCGGGCTGAATATCGAACTGGGCAACGCTTTATGCCTGCAACTGAATGTGCGCTGTACCTGGGTCGACCAGGTGCTTGTGGAGAACTTTCCGGCCCTGGATGCCCACCAATTCGATGCGATCATGGGCATAGCCCAGACGTCGAAACGGCGGCAATGGGCGAACTTCACCGAAGACCTCTATCCGTTCACCACACGCCTGGTGGCCCGAAAATCATCGGGCCTGCTGCCCAGCGTGCGGTCCTTGAAAGGCAAGTGTGTCGGCGTATTGGTGGGGAGCAACCGCGAAGCCTTTGCCCTGGCGCAGTGGGCGCCGAAAGGCGTTATCGTCAAGGGCTTCTGGCGCAATGATGAGCTGGTACGCAGCCTGGTGGCAGGCGATATCGATGCCACGCTGCAAGGCACCGTGGAAATTCGCGAAGCCTTGCTCGACAGCGCCGAGGGCCAGGATTTCGATTTCCTCGGGCCCGCGGTTTCCGGGGAATTGCTGGGCAGCGGTGTGGCGATCGCCGTGCGCAAGCCTGACACCGCGTTGCGCAATGAGCTGAACGGCGCGTTGGAGCAACTGATGCACAACGGCGAATACCAGCGGATCATCCAGCCTTACCGCCTGGACGCCCCATTCCCCTCGCCGTGATGGCTAATAATTGCGCGGAACATGCGCTGGGAATGTCGCCCGCTATCGTGAGCGGGCCTGAAAGGCTAAGCCGCTCGCAACGGGATGAACGCATAATTGGCCGGCACCTCGGTGGCAATCTGCGCCCCGGCGTCGAGCAGCTGTTCGGCGATGTCCATTCCCGACACATGAAACACCCACTCATTGGCCACGCTCGGCTGGTCCGCCGCCCGCTCGATCGCCTGGGCAAACGCGCCCATGTCCGGCAGGTATGCGGTAAACCCATCGCCCTTGAGCGCCGTGGTCCGAATACCCAGCAAGGCGCACACCGCCTCCTTGGTCCGCACATCGTCACGGTCGGCCTGGCGCGAGCGGCGGATCAGTTCCGCCAGTTCCAGGTCCATCAACTCACCGCCGACGATCAGCGCCGGGCCCTGTTCCCAGGATTCCGGCGGGCAATCCTTGGCAGCCGGGTTCAGCGGGATATGCGGGTTGATCTCCATCGGGTAGATGCGGCACACCAGTGGCCGGCGCTCATAGATGCGACACAGGTTGTCTTCGTCAAGATTCCGGCAGCGTCCAGCGTTGTAGGCGGCAAATGTGATGGCCACGAACGCTTCGGTATTGCCGCTGGGCACCACCACTGATCGGCGTTCTGCGTGTTCACGTTGTGGCTGGGGCAGGCCCAGGCCATTGCCGAGAAAACCCTCCACCAGAACGATGACATTACCGCCGTCAGCCGCCCACTGTCGGGCTTCTTCGAGGGTCAGGGGGACGTGGTGGTCGGTGCAGCATTTGCCGCAACCGACGCAGGAAAAATGAGTGTTCATGGCGGAACTGTCACCAGGCAAGGTCAGAAGGCACGCTCGAACGGCGACGGGTTATGACCTCTTTCCACCATTCAATGACTCTGGAAGCAAGTTATGCGCCAGCCTCTGTCAGTCCTCGACGACCACATCCCGCAGTACGAAGACCATGCCCGTACTTTCATACAGCTTGCGCGCGCGCAGGTTGCTTTCCAGTACCTTGAGATCCACATAGGGTTCACCGCGCTGCTTGAACACTTGGAAGGCATGCAGCAACAGGGCCCGGCCCAGCCCTTGGCCCTGGGCGCAAGGGTGAACTGAAAGGTTCTTGATGAAGGCGCTGGTCCAGCATTGGGCCACGCCGAGAACGCCTTCGCCGTTACTGGCGACCAGGCAGAGCGTGGGGTCGAATTCGGCATCGGTAATGAATTGGTGCCGCCAGGTTTCCAGCTGGGCGACGCGGCCACCGCCCTGGGCCTGGGTCATGCGCAATACCGCATGAATGGCCGGGGCCAGGTCGTCGCGATAATGATCCAACACCGTCCCGGCCGGCCATTGCGGCGCGGGCAGGCTGCCGGTGAGGTCGCGGCGCAGCAGTTGGAAATACTCGGCCACCGCCTACAGGCCTTTTTCGGCCACGGCCTTGGCGGCGACGACCAGGCACTTGGTCAGTTCCGGCGAGGAGAATTTGGTCAGCACTGCGTTGGCTCCGGCCAGGCGGGCCTTTTCGCTGTTCATCGCACTGTCCAGGGAGGTGTGCAACAGCACATAGAGGTCCTGGAAGTCCGGGGTTTCGCGCAACGTGCGGGTGAGGGCGTAGCCGTCCATCTCGGACATCTCGATGTCCGAGACCACCACATTGATCTGTTCGACCGTGCCTTGCAGCTCCAGCAACACGTCGATGGCTTCCTTGGCACTGCGTGCGGTATGGCAGGTCAGGCCGAGGTTGCGCAGGGTGTGCACCGATTGTTGCAATGCCACTTGGCTGTCATCGACCACCAGAATCCGCGCGTTACCGAGCACTTCGGCCTCTTCCATGGTCAAGTCGGTCGGTGCCACTTCAATCGGCGCCGGCGCGATGGCGTGGATGACTTTTTCGATGTCCAGCACCTGCACCAGCCCGCCTTCCACCTGCGTGACCCCGGTGATAAACGAGCGGTTGCCGCCCGAACCGTAGGGTGGCGGGCGGATATCGGTGGTCAGGCAATGCACGATCTTGCTTACCGCCTGCACATGCAGGCCCTGTTTGGAACGGCTGACGTCTGTGACGATCAGGCAACCACCGTCCGGGTCGGCCAGGGGCATTTCCCCCAGGGCACGGCTCAGGTCGATCACCGACAGCGAGGCCCCGCGCAAGGTGGCGATACCCTTCACATGGGGGTGGGACTCCGGCAGCTTGGTCAGCGGCGGGCAGGGGATGATTTCACTGACTTTCAGCAGGTTGATAGCCATCAGCTTGCCGCTACGCAAGGTAAAGAGCAGAAGCGAGAGTGAGTCTGCGCGGGCTTTAGTGGTGGACATAAAAACCTTCTGTGAATCAAGGATGACGAACTTCTATTGAGGGTTATCGACTTGGGCGGGCCAGGCTTTAACCGGATTTTGTGCTGGGGTGAATCCATGTGGGCGGATCAACCCTAAAGTCAGTCAGTCAAGCGTACATTGCTTTCTCTTTTGTAGGAGCGAGCTTGCTCGCGAAAAACCTCAACGATAACGCGTGCTTCCTGAATGAACGCGGCGCCTGTGAGTTTTTCGCGAGCAAGCTCGCTCCTACAAAAAAAGCCTTAACTGACTGGCGTTAGGTAAGCCCCCCGCCCACATCGGATTCCTGTCAGCCTTTCCAGACGTGTGGGTTAACCAGGTCCTGCGGGCGTTGGCCCAGCAGGGCCGCGCGCAGGTTGTCCAGCGCGCGGTTGGCCATGGCTTCGCGGGTTTCGTCGGTGGCCGAGCCGATATGCGGCAGGGTCACCGCGTTGCTCAGTTGAAACAGCGGCGATTCGCTCAGCGGTTCTTTCTCGTACACATCCAGGCCGGCGCCGCGAATGGTGTGGTTTTGCAGGGCCTGGATCAGTGCCGGTTCATCCACCACCGGGCCACGGGAAATGTTGATCAGGATGGCGCTGGATTTCATCAGCCCCAGTTCGCGGGTGCTGATCAGGTGACGGGTCTTGTCGCTCAACGGCACGACCAGGCAGACGAAATCCGCCTCGGCCAGCAATTGGTCCAGGCTGCGAAACTGTGCGCCCAGTTCCTGTTCCAACGCGGTCTTGCGGCTGTTGCCGCTGTACAGGATCGGCATGTTGAACCCCAGGCGCCCGCGACGGGCCACGGCCGCGCCGATATTGCCCATGCCGACGATACCGAGGGTCTTGCCATGCACATCGCAGCCAAACAGCGGTGCGCCAACACTGGCTTTCCACTGGCCGGCCTTGGTCCACGCATCCAGTTCGGCCACGCGGCGCGCGCTGCTCATCAACAGGGCGAAGGCCAGGTCGGCGGTGCTTTCGGTAAGTACGTCAGGGGTGTTGGTGAGCATGATCCCGCGCTCGTTGAAGTACGGCACGTCATAGTTGTCGTAGCCCACCGACACGCTGGAGACCACTTCCAGCCTGCTCGCCCCTTCGAGCTGTTCGCGGCCCAGCTTGCGGCCCACGCCGATCAGGCCATGGGCATGGGGCAGGGCTTCGTTGAACTGTGCATTGATGTCACCCAGCTTGGGGTTGGGCGCGATCACCTCGAAATCCTGTTGCAGGCGTTCGATCATGGGCGGGGTGATACGGCTGAAGGCGAGGACAGTCTTTTTCATTGCAGGCGGGCTCATCGACTACGGAAGAATGCCAAGCACGCTAACATTCCTGGTTACGATTGTCAGGACATGCACCGCTGTGGGAGATCCCGCTGAATCTCCGACTCAGCGCTGCCGCACAGCAACGCCTGTGGCGAGCGGGCTGTTGTGGCAAGCCCTAATGCCGTTCAGTTAAGGCTTTTTTGTAGGAGCGAGCTTGCTCGCGAAGAACTCACAGGCGCCGCGTTGATTCAGGAAACACGCGTGATCGTTGACGTTTTTCGCGAGCAAGCTCGCTCCTACAGAAGGCGATGTACGCTTAACTGAACGGCATTATGGCAAACCCGCTCGCCACAACAGCCCGCTCACTACACAAGTGGGGTCGTTTAATATCAGTTCGCCATCCGCACGCTGCCCAGGCTGCCGCTCACCTCATACGCCACCAGTTCCGCCTGGTGCGCCGCCAGAATCTCCGGCAGCGAGCCGCGCAGGTATTCCACCCACGTCTTGATCTTCGCATCCAGGTACTGGCGCGACGGGTAGATGGCGTACAGGTTCAATTCCTGGGACCGGTAGTTGGGCATGACCCGCACCAGCGTGCCGTTGCGCAAGCCTTCGATGGCGGCGTACACCGGCAGCAGGCCGACGCCCATGCCGCTGGTGATCGCGGTTTTCATCGCGTCGGCCGAGTTCACCAGGAACGGCGAGGTGTTGATCGCTACGCTTTCCTGGCCTTCGGGGCCGTTGAAGGTCCATTTGTCCAGTTGGATCACCGGGCTGACCAGGCGCAGGCACGCGTGGTTGAGCAAGTCATGGGGGCGTTGCGCGCAGCCCTTGGCCTTGACGTAATCCGGCGAGGCACAGGCGATGCTGTAGGTAATGCCCAGGCGCTGGGACACGAAACCCGAATCCGGCAGCTCGCTGGCCAGCACGATGGACACGTCGTAGCCCTCGTCGAGCAGGTCTGGCACGCGGTTGGCCAGGGTCAGGTCGAAGGTCACGTCGGGATGAGTCCGGCGGTAGCGCGCAATCGCATCGATGACGAAATGCTGGCCGATACCGGTCATGGTATGCACTTTCAACTGCCCGGCCGGGCGTGCATGGGCGTCACTGGCCTCGGCCTCGGCTTCCTCGACATAGGCCAGGATCTGTTCGCAGCGCAGCAAATAACGTTTGCCGGCTTCTGTCAGTGCGATGCGTCGGGTGGTGCGGTTGAGCAAGCGGGTTTGCAGATGGGCCTCCAGGTTGGAGACTGCGCGCGAGACGTTGGCAGTGGTGGTGTCCAGTTGGGCGGCGGCGGCGGTGAAGCTGCCGGCTTCGGCCACGCAACTGAAAGCGCGCATGTTTTGCAAAGTGTCCATGGAGTGTTCTCAGGGGAGATAACAAATTGTGACAGAAAGTTACGCCGTCCAGTGATCCCTACCAACGGATTATCGCCTGAACGGTAACAAAGATTCACAGGAATACCAGCTTATCGCCATTCCCCTGGCCGCCTAGAATTGCGCCACCTTCCCCGCAACACCCACCTCAGGAATTCGTTCGCCGTGCCGCGTCGCATCAGCAGAGAGCTGAAGACTCTCATTTACAGGGAGCTGAAGGCTCTCAGTGTTTGCGCCTTATCGTTAGCAATCAGCGGCTGCATCGGAACCGGAGGAATCGCCCCCCAAGGCCAGGCCCTCGACGCCAATCAATTGGCCACCGACGAGGCGATCCAGAGCGCCGCCCGCGACGCCCACTGGCCCACCGCCCAATGGTGGCAAGCCTACGGCGACCCGCAATTGAACCGCTGGGTCGACCTCGCTACGCGTGACAGCCCAAGCATGGCCATCGCCGCTGCTCGGGTGCGCGAAGCGCGGGCCATGGCCGGGATTGCCGAGTCGGCCGAGTCGTTGCAGATCAACAGTGACACCACCCTCAAACGCCACAACTGGCCGAACGATCAGTTCTACGGCCCGGGTGCATTGAGCGGTTCCAACACCTGGGACAACAATACGTCCCTGGGCTTCAGCTATGCACTCGACCTGTGGGGCCGTGAAAGCAATGCCACCGAACGTGCCGTCGACCTGGCGCACATGAGCGCGGCGGAAGCCCGCCAGGCTCAGCTGGAATTGCAGAACAACGTGGTACGCGCCTATATCCAGCTGTCGTTGCACTACGCCAACCGCGATATCGTCGCGGCGACGTTGGCCCAGCAACAGCAGATTCTCGACCTGGCCAATAAGCGCCTGAACGCCGGGATCGGCACCCATTTCGATGTCAGCCAGGCCGAAACCCCGCTGCCGGAAACCCACCGTCAATTGGATGCGCTGGACGAAGAAATCGCCCTGAGCCGTAACCAGTTGGCCGCGTTGGCGGGCAAGGGGCCGGGGGAGGGCGCGCAGTTGCAACGCCCCACGTTGTCCCTTGCGGCACCCCTGAAGTTGCCATCGAGCCTGCCGGTGCAACTGCTTGGCCAGCGTCCCGACGTGGTCGCCAGCCGTTGGCAGGTCGCGGCGCAAGCCCGTGGCATCGATGTGGCGCATGCCGGTTTCTATCCCAATGTCGACCTGGTCGGCAGCCTCGGCTACATGGCCACCGGCGGTGGCCTGCTGGGCTTTCTCGCCGGCAAGAAATTCAATTACAACGTCGGCCCGGCGATCACCTTGCCCATTTTCGATGGCGGCCGCCTGCGGGCAGAGTTGGGCGAGGCCAGCGCCGGCTATGACATTGCCGTGGCGCGCTACAACCAGACCCTGGTCAATGCGCTCAAGGGCATCAGCGACCAGTTGATCCGCCGCGAATCCATGGACAAGCAGGCGGGTTTTGCCGCGCAGTCGGTGGCCTCGGCGCAGAAAACCTACGACATCGCGATGATCGCCTACCAGCGTGGCCTTACCGACTACCTCAATGTGCTGAACGCCCAGACCCTGTTGTTCCGCCAGCAGCAAGTCGAGCAGCAAGTGCAGGCGGCCCGCTTGAGCGCGCATGCCGAACTGGTGACCGCCCTGGGCGGCGGCGTCAGAGCCGGCGACGACGTTCCGCAGGACACCAGGACCCTCCCGAGCAAAACCCCTGCGGCGCTTGCCGTGTTTGATCACTGAGTAGGCGTTCATGACTCCCTTGCCTGCACCGCTGCGCTGGTTGCACTCCCTTGAGTGGCGCCGTGGCTTTTTCGACTGGGCACGCAGTGATGGCGTGACTTGGGTGTACATCTTCAAGGTGCTGATCGCTGCCTTCCTCACGCTGTGGCTGGCCATGCGTCTGGAACTGCCGCAACCGCGCACCGCGATGATCACCGTGTTTATCGTGATGCAACCGCAGAGCGGGCAGGTGTTCGCCAAGAGCTTCTATCGTTTCCTCGGCACCCTCGCGGGGTCGGCGGTGATGGTGTTGTTGATTGCGTTGTTTGCGCAGAACACCGAGTTGTTCCTGGGGGCGCTGGCGATCTGGGTCGGCATTTGCACCGCTGGCGCGACACGCAATCGCAACTTTCGCGCCTACGGGTTTGTGCTCGCGGGCTATACAGCGGCGATGGTCGGCTTGCCGGCCCTGGCCCATCCCGATGGCGCCTTTATGGCGGCGGTATGGCGGGTGTTGGAAATCTCCTTGGGGATTCTCTGTTCCACGCTGGTCAGCGCCGCGATCCTGCCGCAGACCTCCAGCGCCGCGATGCGCAATGCGTTGTACCAACGCTTCGGCGTGTTCGCGCTGTTCGTCACCGATGGCCTGCGCGGGCGCAGCCAGCGTGAAGGGTTCGAGGCCGCCAATGTGCGCTTTATCGCCGAAGCCGTGGGCCTGGAAGGGTTGCGCAGCCTCACCGTATTCGAAGACCCGCACATGCGTCGACGCAACGGCCGGCTCAGTCGTCTCAACAGCGAGTTCATGAGCATCACCACGCGCTTCAATGCCTTGCACCAGTTGCTCGAACGCCTGCGCGCCGACGCTGCCGATCACGTTGTCGCGGCGATCAAGCCGGGGTTGCAGGACCTTGCCGAAGTGCTCGACGGTTTCTCCGGGCGTGCCCTGACCAGCCCCGACGCCGCGCGCCTGGTCAACCAGCTGAGCGCCTACAAGGATGGCCTGCCCGCCAAGGTGCGCAGCCTGCGCGCGATCTTCCAGGAGGGGCACCCGAGCGAGGCCGAGCAGCTGGATTTCCACACCGCCTACGAGCTGCTCTACCGCTTTGTCGACGACCTGCACAACTACGCGCAGACCCACGCCTCCCTGGCCGACCACAGCCAT
Organism: Pseudomonas sp. MPR-R2A5; assembly: GCF_058793055.1. Lineage (NCBI taxonomy): Bacteria > Pseudomonadati > Pseudomonadota > Gammaproteobacteria > Pseudomonadales > Pseudomonadaceae > Pseudomonas > Pseudomonas sp. MPR-R2A5. Next base: position 110,477 of record NZ_JBXAFK010000008.1, on the reverse strand, counting down.
GCGCGCGAACAGTGGGACGAAACCTTCAGCCCGAAAACCAACTGGCTGGCCTGCGCCGCCTCGGGCATTCGCGCATCGTTCATCCTGATCGTGCTCGGCAGTTACTGGGTTGCCACCGCCTGGCCCAGCGGCGCCACCATGACCATGATCGCCGCCGCCACCGTCGGCCTGTCCGCCGCCACGCCCAACCCCAAGCGCATGGCGTTCCAGATGGCCTGCGGCACGTTCATCGGCGCGCTGGTCGGCTTTGTCGAAATGTTCTTCGTGTTCCCCTGGATCGATGGCTTCCCGTTGCTGTGCGTGATGCTCGCGCCGGTGATCATCCTCGGCGCCTTCCTCGCTTCACGTCCGCAATACGCCGGGGTGGGCGTGGGCCTGCTGATCTTTTTCAGCACCGGTTCGGTGCCGGATAACCTCACGGTCTACAACCCCTACAGCTTTATCAATGACTACATCGCCATGATCCTCGGCATGCTGGTGTGCGCGGCGGCGGGGGCGATCATCCTGCCGCCCAACAGCCGCTGGCTGTGGCGCCGCCTGGAGCAGGACCTGCGCGAGCAAGTGGTGTATGCGATCAGCGGCAAGCTCAAGGGCCTGGCGTCGAGTTTCGAAAGCCGTACCCGCGACCTGCTTCACCAGGCCTACGGCCTCGCCGTCGGCCAGCCGCAGGTGCAGCGCGATTTGCTGCGCTGGATGTTCGTGGTGCTGGAAGTCGGCCACGCGATCATCGAGTTGCGCAAGGAACAGGCGATCCTGCCGGTGCACCCGGCCTATGCCGAATCCCAGCCGTGGCGCCAGGCGATCCGGGTAATGGGGCGCTCGCTGGTGCGACTGTTCCTGCAACCCAGCGCGAGCAACCTGGAGCGCGGGCTGATTGCCGTCGACCACGCGATCAGCCGTGTACAGGCCACCGACGAACCCTTCGCCCCGCACTTCGACACATCTGCCCTGCGCCGGGTGAAGAGCTACCTGCACTTTATCCGCACCTCGTTGCTGGACCCGCAATCGCCGTTGGCGGCCCTCAAAGGATCCCCGCATGCCTCGTGAAATCGCCTTCCACGGCGTCTATATGCCGACCATGACCCTGATGTTCTTGATCGCGGCGGGCCTGGCCTGGGCGCTTGATCGCTTCCTGGCCGGGTTCGACCTGTACCGTTTTTTCTGGCACCCGGCGTTGCTGCGCCTGAGCCTGTTCGTTTGCCTGTTCGGCGCCCTGGCGCTGACCGTCTACCGTTGAGAATGCCCCGATGAAAAAGTTTTTCAGCCTGCTTGCGACCTTGCTGGTACTGGCTTTGGCAATCTGGATTGGCCGCACGCTGTGGGTGCATTACATGGAGACACCCTGGACCCGCGACGGCCGTGTGCGCGCCGACATCATCAACGTCGCGGCCGACGTCACCGGCGAAGTGGTCGACGTGCCGGTGCGCGACAACCAGTTGGTGAAAAAGGGCGACCTGCTGATGCAGATCGACCCCGAGCACTACCGCATCGCCGTCAAGCAGGCGCAGTCCCTGGTGGCGTCCCGCAAAGCCACCTGGGAAATGCGCAAGGTCAACGCTCACCGCCGTGCCGACCTCGACGCTCTGGTGATCTCCAAGGAAAACCGCGACGACGCCAGCAACATCGCCGACTCAGCCCTGGCCGACTACCAGCATGCGCTGGCGCAACTGGAAGCCGCCGAACTGAACTTGAAGCGCACGCAAGTGGTGGCGGCCGTCGACGGTTACGTCACCAACCTCAATGTGCATCGCGGCGACTACGCGCGCATCGGCGAAGCGAAGATGGCCGTGGTCGATATGAATTCGTTCTGGGTCTACGGCTTCTTCGAAGAAACCAAGCTGCCCCACGTGAAAGTCGGTGACAAAGCCGATATGCAACTGATGAGCGGCGAGACGTTGAAGGGCCACGTAGAAAGCATCTCGCGCGGCATCTACGACCGCGACAACCCGGAGAGTCGCGAGTTGATCGCCGATGTGAACCCGACCTTCAACTGGGTGCGCCTGGCCCAGCGCGTGCCGGTGCGGATTCATATCGATGAAGTGCCCGAAGGCGTGTTGTTGGCGGCGGGGATCACCTGCACGGTGATTGTCGACCCTCTCCAGCACTGAACATCTGCCGGGGTTGCCGGGTCGTGACCATGACCTACGGCCCAAACCGTACCAGCATGCGCTGCCCCACCCGCAGCGACTGCGGCGCCGGCTGATCGAATGCCAATATGCATTCAACCGTACGTGTATTGGCCCTGACCAAGGCGTCGTCTTCCAGGGTGCTGTTGCCCAGTACCGCGCTGATCCGCACCACATGGGCGGACAGCACAACGGAGCCTGCGGCGCTGTCATCGGTGACTTCGGCCTTCATCCCGGGGAGCACCACGCCGGTGAAGGACTCATTGAGCTCGGCCCTGACGATACGCGCCTGGTTCGGCAGCAACACGAAGGCCGGCCCGGACTGTGCGGAGACCGCGGCGCCGGGTTGAATCAGGCGACGAACCACTTCGGCGTCGACCGGCGCACGCAGACTGTGTTTCGCCAGTTCGTAGCGTGCTGCAGTCAGCTTGTTCGCCGCGACTTCAGCGTCTGTCTGGGTCTTTTCAATCTCGTCGCGCAAGCGCTCGGCGGCCTCGTGGGCCTCATCGGCACTCTGGCTGTCGCCGGCGCCTGCCTTGGCGGCGGCGGTCAGGCGGCTGGCCTGCTGCTCGGCAAACTTAAGCTGCCTTGCCAACTGTTTGGCTTGAGTCTGCACCTGTCGTTGCTCGGTCAGCGCGGCGCTGACCGCCAGCTGTGCCAGTTCGCTGTCCAACGTGGCGAGCAATTGGCCTTTCTTGACCTGCTCGCCCTCCGCCACCTTGATCTCGGCGACCACGCCGTCGCGGCTCACGCCGAGCTTGAGCAAACCGCCTTCCACATCGATACGGCCGCGAGCGACGGCCAGGTAGGCGGGGGCCGATGACGTCGGCTGAGGGGGCGCATCTTCACGGGAGCAGGCGCTCAGCAATACAAGTGCGGTATTCAGAAGCAGCCAAGAGCGAAGCGAACGCGCGTTCATACAGAATGTTCCTGGGTACCGACCGTAGCGGCCGGTGGGAAGGGAAGGGATTGATCGTTCAAAATGCGGCCGTCCTCGATGGTCAACACGCGGTCGGAGTTACTGATCAGGCGCGGATCGTGGCTGACGCACAGCACCGTGGTCCCGCGTGTGCGAGCGATGCGGTGCAAAATATCGATCACGATTTGGCCGTTGGCCGCATCGAGGGCGCTGGTCGGTTCGTCGGCGAACAACAACTCGGGGGCCTTCGCCACGGCGCGTGCAATGGCTACGCGCTGCTTTTCGCCGCCGGACAATTCGGCCGGGCGCAGTTTCATGCGCGGGCCCAGCCCGACATCCTCCAGCGCCTCGATGGCGCGTGCTCGGACTTCCGTGCTCGGCAGCCCCAGGTAGCTCAAGGGCAGTTCGACCTGTTGCTGCGCCGTCAAGGCTGGAAACAGGTTGAACCCCTGGAATATGAAGCCGGTGTGCCGCAGGCGAAAATACTCCAGGGCCCGCGTGTCGAGGCTTGAAAGGTCGTGCCCCAGGGCCGATGCGCTGCCACGGTCGGGCTGCTGCAAGCCGCTGAGAATCGCCAGTAGCGTGCTTTTGCCACAACCGGACGGACCTGAGATCAGGGTCAGCTCGCCGGGTCGTATCGCCAAGCTAATGTCATGCAGCACTGGGGTTACGACCCGCCCCGAGGTGAATGATTTACTGATATTGCTGGCTTGCAGGGTGAAGGGTGGGGCGCATGTCAGGAGGCTCATGGCAGTGCTATCTCAGAAGGCTGGCCGGGTCGGCATGGCGTAAGGTGCGGATGGCCGCCAGGCCCGACACAAGTGCCAGGAGCATGCTCAGGAACAGGCAGGCTACGGCCGCGACGGGCGAGAGCTGCACCGGCACGTTGTAGTGCGCCGCCAGGGCGAAGAACAGGCCGGCGAGCACCGAACTGCCCAGCAGCCCCAGTGCCCCGACCCAGAAAGCCTGCTCCATGACCACTTTGCGCAGGGCGTTCACGCCGACGCCAAGGGCGTTCAAGGTGGCGTACTCGCGGATGGAACCCACGACGGCGGCGACCAGCGTCTGGCTGGTGATGACCGCGCCCACCAGGAACACAATCGCGGCCAGAAACAGCACGCCGGCCCCGGCACCGGTGTCGAACATCCAATACATCTGCGAGCGTTGGGCGAACTGTTTTGCGGTCCATACCGCGTAGTTGCCGAACGCGCGGCCGTCGCTCAGGCGCGCGGCAACAGCGCCTGCCTGAGCGGGATCGCGCACTTTGGCCACCAGGTAGGTAATGCGGTCCGCTGCCGTGGTGGTGTCGAGCTGTCGGGCAGTGGCCAGCGACGCCAGCACGTTGACCCCGCCCAGCGCGCGCAGGCCGCTGGTGACGCCCACCACGCGCACACGTTGCCCGTTGATGGTCGCGGCGTCCCCCAGGTTCACGCCGAGGGTGCTCAGGTCGGCGCGGTCAACGATCACCGCGCCGGGCTCGGCCAGGCGGGCGCGCAGTGCCGTCGGCAGGGCGCGCGCAAACATCAGGCCGTCTGGCCCGGCGTCGATGCCGCTGACAAACACCGACACGCCACCGGTATCTCGCGCACCGCGCCAATCGGCGTCGACCCAGCGAAACGACTCGACGCGCAGTACGTCGGCGTCCATGCGCAGGCGCATTTCCACGCCCGCATCGATCGGTCTCCCGAGGTTGACGCTTTGCGTGCCGGGGTAACCGACCCAGAGGTCAGCCGTAGAGCCGGTGATATAGACGCTGGCACTGCCGAAAATACCCAGCACCAGCGCGGCCTGGAGCAACTGCAGCAACCCCGCGAAGCCCACGGCAATCATCGCGGGCAGGAAGCGCCGCCATTCGTGGACCAGTGTCAGACGGGCAAGCGCCACCATCAGTCAGCATCCTTCAAGGTCGGGTTCGGTAACGGCGCGCCGCCCAGGGCTTTATAAAGCGCGATGTAGGCGATGTCCCGTTCGGTGCTTGCGCTGTCGGCCTGTTGCATGGTTTGGAGCGCCTGCACGTTGGCGGTCGTCAGCTCCAGTGGGCTCATGAGCCCCAGGCGTGCCCGGTGTTGCAAGGCCTCCAGGTGGGTCTGTGTCGCCCTCTGGGCCTGGCGCGAGGCGTGCTCGCGCAGGCGCGTTTGTTCGAGGTCACTCAGGGCGATTTCGGCTTCGGCGACGCCTTGCAACACCGCCTGGCGATAAGCCAGAACCGCGGCCTGCAACAGGTGGCCTTTGGCGCGCGCGGTGGCTACACGTTGGCCCCAGTCGAACAACGGGATACTGATCCCCGGCCCGGCGGAGAAAATGCTGTTGCCGTTGGGCGTGTGCTTGCGGTTGCTGGCAATGTTCAGCGACCACTGCAATGAGGCGCCCAGGCTGAGGTGCGGGTAGATATCGGCACGGCTCATCCCCAACTCCCCGGCGGCCACGAGCACCTCGGCCTCGGCGTTGGTAATTTCCGGGCGTGTGCGCAGCAGGTCCGCGGGCACGCTGTTGAGTTGCCATTGGCCGAGTGCGGGCTGTGGTCCGGGCTTCAGCCAGCGAGGGTCGGGCCCGGGGCGACCGGCCAACAGCGCCAACTGCTGCACATGGCGTTGGATCTGTTGTTGTGGTGCGCTCAGTTGCCTCTCGGCGCGCGCCAGGTCAGCCTCGGCGTCCGCCACGTCAGCGTGCGGCGCCAGGCCAAGTTGCTCGCGCACACGCAGCAGCGCCAGTTTTTCCTGCTGCGCGTCACGAATGGCCGTCAGCGCGCGTTCGGTTTGTTGCGCCGAACGCAGCTCAACCCACTGCCGGGTGACCTCGGCGACCAGCGACACCTGGACGCTGCGCAAGTCGGCGGCCACCAGCGCCTGGTTACCCTCAGCGATGCGATCCGCGCTCTGCCTGGCCCCGAACAGTGGCAGTTCCCACTGCGCATCGAAGCCGATCAAGAAGTACGAACTGCTGGTGTCCGGGCTTATCGCGTCGTGGGTCTTGATCCCGAGCGAGGGCAGATAGGGGGCTTGAGAATGTTGGCTCAACACACGCGCAGCCCGCAGGCGCTCGACTGCGGCGGCGACGTCGAGGTTGTTTTGCAGTGCCTGATCCACCAGGGTATCGAGTTCAGGATCATTGAATGCCTGCCACCACCGATTGAGGTCGGGCCTGGCCGGCGCCAGAGGGGACGGTGCGTTGCGCCATGCCTCGGGCGCGGGCGGTTTCAACGCGGGCAGAGGCGCGACCGAACAGCCTGTCACCGCAGTTAACCCCAGTGACAGTGTGAGCAGCGTCCGACAGGCGCGCGATGTGTTTGAAGGCTTGATAGGGGTCACCCAAGAGGTACCGGAACGGCTGTGCTGAATCGATGCGGACAGCGATCAACGACAAGCGGGCATGAGGTCTGAGCGCGTTGCGTCAGAAGTCAGCGCGTGACTCTAGCGAGAGTGTCCGTTCAGTTCTGTAGCGAAATTGTATTGACACCCATGAGGGGGGCTCAGGGCGATGGGCTGCGCGCGCAAGCGTGGGGAGCTTACGCACGTATTGGCGGGGTGTTGCCTGTGGGTTCAGGCCTGGCAGTACGTCTCGTGCAAATGACGCCACAACAGCGCGCCGCTGGCCTGTTTCTCGAATACCACCGTGGCCCGGCGATCGGTCTGGGTGCCGCTGTCGTCGATCTGATGTTCGCGGTAACTGACGACGGCGCCGCGTGCATGCCGGTCAATGCCGATCAGTTCGCTCAAGGTGATCTTCAACCCTGGCCGCTGCCCGCCCAGGCGGGTGAACAGGTACTTGACCCCTGCCGCGTTCATGCGTGTGCCGGTGGAGGGCGCAATCATGCTGAACTCCGGCGAGAAGCGCGCGAGCAGCCTCGGCAGGGTGTCTTCAGGCGCCACGCCGGCAAACCATTGTTCGATCTCGACATGGGTCTGGATCACTTCCTCGAAAAAGTCGCTGTAGTCGATCATTTACAAACTCCTATTCAAACCAAAGCGTTTTTTCAACACGGTTTCCAATAATCCTTTGGGCAACAACGCCGCCATCAACGGCAACGCCCGACTGCCATTGCCCGCGCGCAACAGGCGCGGCGGCTGTGGTTGTTGCACGGCCTTGAGCACATCCGCTGCAAACACGCTGGCCGGGGTGGGCTTGTCCTGGGAGGCCTGGCTGCGTGCCCGGATACCCTCGCGCAACGGCCACCACGGCGATTGTTCGTTGATCAACAGCTCAGCCTGGGCCCCGGCGTTTTTTGCAAAGCTTGTATTAATGGCGCCGGGCTGCACTTCCATCACGCGGATGCCAAACGGCGCCAGTTCCATGCGCAATGCATCGCTCAGCGCATGCACCGCCGCCTTGGAGGCGCAGTAGGCGCCAGCGAACGGCGTGACCAATACGCCGGAAACGCTGCCGATATTCACCACCAGGCCTTTGCTGCGGCGCAGGGCCGGGAACAGCGCCTGGGTCACGCCGACGAGGGCAAATACATTGGTCTCGAACTGGCGCTGCATCGCCTCGGTACCGCCGTCGAGCAGCGGGCCCATGGCGCCGTAGCCGGCGTTGTTGACCAGCACATCCAGCTCGCCCAGTTGTTCGGCCAGGCGCTGCAATGCGGCGCTGTCGTTGACGTCGAGTTCGACGGCATTAAAACCCGCGGCGGCGAGGGCGGTGACGTCTTCCGGGCGGCGGGCGCTGGCCCACACGTTGAAGCCGGCGGATTTGAAGGCATCGGCCAGGGCGCGGCCAATACCGCTGGAGCAACCGGTGATCAGTACGTTGGGCATGGATCAGTCCTTTGTCAGTCCGAGAAACTGCCTTGCAGGTGCTCGGCGCGAAATTCCAGGGTTTGCGGGCGATAGCCGGGGCGCAGGGGCGGGGTGGGCAGGCAGTCGTCCCAGGTGGCGCCGGCCTGCAACTCGCCGGGGCCACGATAGCGGGGGGCCGCGTAGACGTTATCGGCCAGGTTGACCGTGTCACCCGGCGCATAGGCGGCGACGCGCCAGCGCAGTTCGGTCAGCGGTACGTCGTTGCCGTTGTTCAGGGTCAGTTTCAGTGGGCGGTCGGCGGGGCATTCCTGCGGGGCGTAGCTGATGCGCAACTCCAGGCGCGCCAGTTGCGAGGCTTCGCGGTTGTCCAGCCAGACCACCCAGACCGCGACAAGGCCCAGGCCGGCAGCGGCGGCAAGCGATACCGGCAGCGCCTTGGCCGGGTAGCGCAGCAGGAGGATCAACCAGGTGATGATCAGGAGAACGCCGAAGAACATGGAGACCACCTCGAATAGGGAACGAGCATCCTAACTTAAGCGTAGGTGGGATTGGCTACCTTGAGTGCTGTGGTGGCCGGGTGGGCCTCATCGGGGGCAAGCCCCCTCCCACCTTTGATCTGTGAATACATTCAAATGTGGGAGGGGGCTTGCCCCCGATGAGGCCCTCACAGCCAGCACAAATCCCAAACAAAAAGCCCCCACCCAACCCACTGCGGATAGGGGACGCAATGGGTTGGGCGAGGGCTTCTTGTACGACTGTTTTACTGCGCGATAGTTTTCACCGACACGCCACGTTCAACCGGCGTCGAGCGACCGTAGATATCTTCAAACCGCTCGATATCGTCTTCGCCCAGATAGCTGCCCGATTGCACTTCGATGATCTCCAGCGGGATCTTGCCCGGGTTGCGCAAGCGGTGCACCGAGGCGATCGGGATGTAGGTGGATTGGTTCTCGGTGAGCAGGAACACGTTCTCGTCACAGGTCACTTCGGCCGTGCCGCTGACCACGATCCAGTGTTCGGCGCGGTGGTGGTGCATCTGCAGCGACAGGCATGCGCCCGGCTTGACCGAGATGTGCTTGACCTGGAAGCGCCCGCCCATGTCCACCGAGTCGTAGGAGCCCCACGGACGGTAGACTTCGCAGTGGTTCTGGGTTTCGCTGCGGCCCTGTTCGTTGAGGGTCGCGACCATCTGCTTGACGCCCTGGACCTTGTCCTTGTGGGCAATCATCATCGCGTCCTTGGTTTCCACTACCACGATGTTGTCCAGGCCGATCACCGATACCAGCTTGCCGTTGCCATGGATCATGCAGTTCTTGCTGTCCTGGATCACGACGTCGCCCTTGGTGACGTTGCCGTTGATGTCTTTATCGTTGACCGCCCACAGCGAGGCCCAGCAACCCACGTCGCTCCAGCCGGCACTCAGCGGTACCACGCAGGCGCGTTGGGTTTTTTCCATCACGGCGTAGTCGATGGAGTTGTCCGGGCAGCAGGCGAAGGTGGCTTCGTCGAAGGTCACGGTATCGGCGGTCTGCTCGCTGCGTTCCAGGGTCAGCACGCAGGTGTCGTAGATGTCCGGATCGTGTTTTTTCAGCTCTTCGAGGAAACGGCTGGCGCGGAACAGGAACATGCCGCTGTTCCAGAAGTAACCGCCGCTTTTGACGAACTCGATGGCGCGTTTTTCATCGGGTTTTTCCACGAACTGTTGCACGCGGCTCACGCCTTCGGGCAGCAGCGAATCGTTGGTGGACTTGATGTAGCCATAGCCGGTTTCCGGGCGGGTCGCCGGCACGCCGAACAGCACCATCTCGCCTCGCTCGGCAGCCACGGTGGCCAGGGCCAGGGCGCGTTGCAGGGCTTTCTGGTCGTCGATCACGTGGTCGGCGGGCAGGACCAGCATCAATTCGTCGCGGCCTTCGTTGACCAGCATCATCGCGGTCAGGGCCACGGCCGGCGCGGTGTTGCGGCCGAAGGGTTCCATCAGGATGCGCTGGCTTTCCAGCTTGCGCGCGCTCAGTTGCTCGTTGACGATGAAACGGTGGTCTTTGTTGCAGACCACGATCGGCGCGTCCATGCCTTCGAATACCAGGCGTTCCAGGGTTTGCTGGAACAGCGTGTGCTCGCCGGTCAGAGCCAGGAATTGTTTCGGGAACTGTTTACGGGAAAGCGGCCAAAGACGTGAGCCGCTACCACCGGAAAGGATTACTGGGATCATGTGTTTCTCCTTGAATCAATTTGGGTCAGAGCTACGAAGGTTTGTCGTTTCACTCTTGTTTTTGTCTCGGTCCGAACTGACGCCTCTGTCCTCTGTAGGAGCGAGCTTGCTCGCGAAGAACTCCCAGACACCGCGTACATCCAGAATTTCCGCGTCATCATTGGCGATTTTCGCGAGCAAGCTCGCTCCAACAGTGGGGGGGCGTCAGTCCGGGAAATAGTTAGCGGGTCGACACAGGGCGTTTCACCCACACTGGCGACAGGCTGCTGCCGGAGCCGGTGACGTACAGCACCGCTGCCTCACCGCGCTCCAACGCAACCGGCTTCACATCGCCGACTTTCTTGTCACCGTCATACAACGCCAGGCTCACCTTCACCGGGTTGATTTCACGCTCGCCACGGCCCTTGGCCGCCACGGACTTGACCACTTCGGTCTTGCCGTCAGCAGTTTTCAGGGTCAGGGCCTTGTCGCTGAGGTTCTGTACGCGCACCAGGGATTTCTGCTTGTTCTTGAACGGCGGTTCTTCGATCAGCTGAGGCTGGCCGCTGCTGTTGTTGACCAGGGTGTAGTAGTGATCGGCGGCGAGCTTGACCGGTACGGTCTGGCTGCCGACCTTGGCGCTGTAGTCGCCGCCGGGCATGAAGCTGAAGTCGCTGCTGGCCAGTGGGGCCACTTCGTTGAGGTTGGTGCTGCCAACTGTCGCGCTGACTTCCTGGTTGGAGGCGTTATAGACGCGCACGAAGCTGGAGCCTTTCGGTGCGACAGGGCCGTACAGGGCGGCGTCACCACCGGCGAAGGCAGACATCGATACAACGCTCATGCCGGCAACCAGTGCCAGGGTCTTGGCGAGACGACGCGGAGTAGTAGTGAAAGTCATGTGAGTTACCTCTCTTTCAGTTTTGCGCCCGGTCGGGCGTCTCGGATTTTTGGTGTTTAACTGGGGTGTTCAGTGCCATGTTTTGTTGGCGCGAACCGGCTTGTTTAAGTTGCGCAACCCACGATGGGTCGGCATCACCGATTTCGTTGTTCACGGGCAGATAACGTTCAGGAAACTCCCAGATCAGCACTTGTGGCGGGCTGTTCTTGAAGTCGTCACTTTTCAGGTAACTGAGCATCGGCAGGATCGGGCCGTGGCCGTCTTCGGCGTAGCTGACCACGTCGCTGCCCAGGGCTTGCTTGAGCGCACCGACGAAGTTCCAGTTGGGGTTGGCGCTGTAGCTGGTGCCCACCAGTGCTACCGGGGTTTCGCTGTCGGTGAACAGCGCGTCGTCGCCCTTGGTTTCGGCCAGGTGCGTCACGCGTTTTTCCAACGGCTCCTTCGGTGGCATCAGGTTTTCGAACAGTGGGTCCAGGGGCAGGAACAGACGCAGGTCGCCTTTATGCGGTTCGGTCTTTTCGGCTTCGGTGACAAAGCGCTGCGGTTCGCCGTTCAGTGGGGTTTTGTCGGCAATGGTTTTAGCCAACTGCTTGGCGGCGATTTCGGCGCCGTCCGGGGTCCAGTGGGTGTCGGTACGCAGGAACACTTGCTTGCCGCCCAGCTTGGCCTGTTGCAGCGGGCCCAGCAGGTCGGGGGCGATGATGTGGTCGGCGGCGACACGGGCGTGGAAGTCCTGGTACAGGTTGGCGTGGATACTCGCCGGTTTCACTTCGCCCAGGTGTTCCGGGTACAGGCGTACCTTGGCCGGAATGATCGCCATCACCAGCTCAATGCCTTGGGCCTTGAGTTTCTGGCGCACGCCCTCGACCAGGGCGTAGTTGCCTTCCAGGTTCTGGTCTTCGTTGACGGCGGGGTTGAACTCCTCGTCGCTGTACAGCCAGTGATCGCGACCCAGCACCACGCCAGGGCGGCCTTCATTGAACAGCTTGTAGTCCAGCGCGGCCCAGAGGTTGGTGCCGATGCGCTTGATCGGGAACTGGTCGTCGTAGTGCGTCTCGACGGCCTTGGTCCAGCGACCGTTGAGCACGGTCGCATCAGCGTTGGTGCTGAAGCCGAAGAAACTGCGCATCGACCAGGCGCCCAGGGCCAGCAGCACCAGCAGGAACAGTGCGATATAGAGGACGCGGAATGAACGGGTCATGGTCGGCTCCCTCAGAATTGGAAGTAAAGGAACGGCGAGAAGCTCTGCGCCGATAGTTTCAGGATCGATGCCACGAACAGCAGCAGCACCGCGGCGCGCATGGCGTAGCGTGGCCAGTCAGCGGTCCAGTAGGCCGGTTGCACAGCGGCGTCTTTACCCACGGTGAAACCAGGCTGGTGGATGCTGCCCGGGTCATCGCCAGGCACGGCCTTGATCAGGCTTGGGTCTGCCGGCTTGGTTTTTTCGGCGGGGCGGTTGGTGTAGAAGTCGCGCAGGCCGAAGAACGCCAGGGTTGCGTACGCCACCACCAGGGTTGCCACTTGCAGGCCCGTGAGGTTGGCGCGGTTGAGTTCCGAGAGCGACCACTCGCCAAAGCTGAACATCGCGCCGTACATACGGCCGGCCACATGCAGGTTTTCGGAGCGGAAGATGACCCAGCCCATCACCACCAGCAGGAAGGTGAAGGCCCAACGGACAACATTGAAACTGCGTGGTGCGGTGTTGAGGCCGATGGCTTTCTCAATCGCCAGCCACATGCCGTGCCAGGCACCCCACACGATGTAGGTGATGTTCGCACCGTGCCACAGGCCACCGAGCAGCATGGTCAGGAACAGGTTGCGGTAAGTGGTCAGCGTGCCTTTGCGGTTGCCGCCCAGGGTGATGTACAGGTAGTCACGCAGCCAGGTCGACAGGCTGATGTGCCAGCGCCGCCAGAACTCGGTGATCGACTGGCTGATGTACGGCTGCTTGAAGTTTTCCATGAAGCGGAAACCCATCATCAAGCCCAGGCCGATGGCCATGTCGCTGTAGCCGGAGAAGTCGAAGTACAGCTGCGCGGTATAGGCCAGCGCGCCAAGCCAGGCGTCGCCGGTGGTGGGGTTTTGCAGGGCAAAGCAATGGTCCGCCACCACCGCCAGGGTGTCGGCGATAAACACCTTCTTGATGAAACCCTGCATGAACCGCGTGCAGCCCTCGGAGAACTTGTCGAGGGTATGGGTGCGGTTATTGAACTGGTCGGCCAGGTCGCGGAAACGCAACACCGGGCCGGCGATCAGGTGCGGGAAGATCGCCACGAACGCCGCAAAGTCGATGAGGTTGCGCGTCGCCGGGGTATCGCCACGGTACACGTCGATGATGTAGCTGATGGACTCGAAGATGTAGAACGAGATCCCGATCGGCAGCAGCACGTGGGTGAGGATGAACGGCTCGAGACCCACCGACTTCATCATCACGTTGATGCTGTCGACACCGAAGTTGGCGTACTTGAAGTAGCCGAGGATGCACAGGTCGACGGCCACGCCAAGCAGCAGCCAACGTTGGGCCGGCTTGGTACGCACGCCGGCTGCACCAACCTTGAGGCCGATCCAGTAGTTCCACAGCGTGACGGCCGCGAACAGCGCCAGGAAGTCCACTCGCCACCAGGCGTAGAACACGTAGCTGGCAATCAGCAGCAGCAGATTGCGATAGCGTTGCCCGCTCAAGTAGTACAAGCCGAGAAAGATCGGCAAGAACAGAAACAGGAACACATTGGACGAGAAAACCATCCCGATCTCTCCATGTTTAACCAACAGTCAAGGGCCAGAGCCCCCCCAAACCCCCCCACGATGTCGGGGGAGGTTGTATTGCAATCTCACTGTCGAAACCGGCGTCAAATGTGGGAGGGGGCTTGCCCCCGATGGTGGTGAGTCAGTCACCGGATGCATCAACTGATACACCGCTATCGGGGGCAAGCCCCCTCCCACATTTTTACCGAGTTCACTCAGGAACCTTTGTTGCCTTTCTCATGTGCTGGGTCGTAGACCTTGGTCAGGTCGCCGCCGAGGCGGAAGGTCTTGAACGGTTGCATCCCGTGCTTGCGTTCGAGTACATCCGGCGCGCAGGTGTAGAGGGTGCAGAAGGGTTCGAGCCAGGCGAATTTCATGTCTTCCTTGAGATCCTTCATGTCCTGTTCCTTGCCGTTCTTCTGTTCGAAGATCTCTGGATCCTTGACCCCGGCCAGCACCTTGTCGCCCAGGCGCTTGAGCGCGCCGTTGTTTTCCTGGCGCAGGTCAACCCCGTTGACCAGGGCAAAACTGGCGATCATCGACAGCGGCGGCAGCGCGTAGTTGTGGTACGACAGGGCGCGTTGCTGACGCTTCAACTCGTTGGGCAAAAAGCCCTGGTCATCGACCTGGTTGACGCCGACCTTGTATTCCTTCACGGCCCAATCAAACAGGTCGCGACGGTTGGTGGCGATGGAGGTTGCCATCACCGACCAGGCGGCCCAGTAGGAGTGGTTGTTGGTTTTTTCCAGCGGCAGGTTGTCCCAGTCGCTGACCACCTGGTCCGCCAGCTTGTTGAACCAGGCTTCGATCAGTTGCGATTCCTGCTGGTGGTTGGCCAGCGGATGCGAGTCGGAGAACTTCAGGCGGACATAGGCCGAGGCCATGCTGCCCAGTGCCCATTTGCGCATGGACTTGCCGGTGTGGTTGAAGTCCTTGGACATCAACGCGTCAGCCTTGGCCCAGCTGGTCAACCAGTTGAGCGTGCATTCCAACTGCTCCGGACGACCGTCGCGCATGAACTGCATCACGCGCTTGCTGGTGTCTTTTTCCAGCTTGGTGATGTCGGCGGTGCTGTCGCGAAAGGCTTTTTCCGACTGCACATTCAGCGTGGAGCGGGCCTTGTCGGAGCCTTCGTACTTGCTGCGAAATTGCAGCGGGCCGGTGTACGGCGTGGGCATGGCATCGCAGTCATTCTTGAAATCGCCGGTCTTGAACGCTTCAATCGGTGCGAAGTAGCCCTGGGGTGGACGCAGTGGCGCGGCGGCGCTGGCCGCGCCGGCGAAGATCGCCAGGCCCAGTAACGATGGAATCAGTAACTTCTGCATAGGTAACCTCATTGCCCGAGTGAGGCAGTCTTCTGACCGCCGCTTGGGAATACGTTGCGTGTGCAAATTTTCGCTTCGACCTTCTGCGCGGCAGCGCCCGCTTCGGGGCCCTGCACTTCCACGGCCAGCAAGTTCTGCGAGGCCCAGTCTTCATCGGTGCGCAGTTCAAAGGCGAAACGCCCGTCTGTATCGGATGTTTCGGGTTTCTCGATCTTGATGTCCTCGTGGCGCCCGTTCATGTACCAGAGGGTGGCTTGCAAGGTTTTCACCGAGGGATCGGCGAAGCGGATATCGACCTGATGGTTGGCATTGCGCAGGTCTTTGTTCGAACTGTTAACCAGCAATTCGTTCTTGCCGGGTTTCAAGGTGGTGCTGGCGCTCATCTGCGCGGTCTTGCCTTCACAGCCGTTGTCCAGCAGCGCCATCATCTGGCGGTAGATGGTTTCCTGGTCGAGGCGATACAGCGGCGAGAATTCCCAGATCAAGATTTTCGGTGGGGTTTTCTGGAATTCATCGCTGCCCAGGTACTGGATCATCGAACCTTCCAAACCACCGCCGGGGAAGGCGACGTTGAGGATGTCGGCACCGATTTCCTCTTCGAGGAAGCCGGCGAAGTTGTAGTTCTTGCCGCTGTGGCTGGTGCCGACCAGGGTGATCTGCGGGTTGCCCGAATCGCTGAACAGGTCGCCGTCGCCCGCTTCGCCCTTGGGCTCGGTGGTGAACTGGTCCATGTACTGGATCGCGTAGCTGGTGCCGCACAGTTGCCCGGCCATGTTGTGCAGGGTACCGGTCTTGCCCATGCGTCCGGAGCGCTTGGTCTCGAACTCACGCTTGGGAATATCGGCGAACTCCGGCATCGCGCGCACTTTGGCACCGACGATTTTCGCGGTGCGCTGGGCGCCATAGGGGGTCCAGTGCTGGTCGCCACGGAAGTAGAAATCGTGGGCCGGCAATTCGTCCGGCAGTTGCTCGTTGGTCAACGGCGACAAGTCCGGCACCACGTAGCCCATCTTGGCGAAGCGGCCGAGCATGGTCTTGTAGTTGCTCAGGGCCTTGTCGAAATCGAACGAGGCTTTTTCTGCCGGGTTGAGCTTGTTGCGGTTCACCAGGCCACGGGTCGGCTGGTAGACCACCACCAGTTCCACGCCTTTGGCCTTGAACGCATCGTGCAGTTGTTGCATGCGTTTGTAGCCGGCGGGGCTGGTGTCGAATTCGGTGCGCAGGTCTTCCTGGGTACGGAACAGCCAGTCGCCCTGGGCTTGTACCAGGGTGGTGAAGTTCTGCTGGTAGCGCGTGGTGTAGTTCTTCGCGTCATGGGCGGCCGGGCACAGGCTGCAGCACGGTTCGGCGGTAAAGGTCGGCGCCTTGATTTCATCGGCGCGTACGCCCTGGCTGGCCGCGAGCAGGCCGAGGGTCAGACCCGAGAGGCTCAGCAGTTTGATCATGTGTGGGTGCATAAGGGTCATCCTCAGTCCTGCATTTCGGTCTGGCGTTCGACAGGGTCGATCAGCACGGCTTTCTGCTGGCGCACCAGCAGGTCGAGAATTTCTTCCTGACGATCGCCCAGCACGCCGGAGAAGCTGATGCCGCTGGATTTGGTCGGCGCCAGCATCGACACGCGATACAGCTCGATACTCAACGGCGAGTCGATCGACAGCGGTCCGCTGCCGTTACCGGCCAGCTCACCGCCGACCACGATCAGCGAGACCTTGGCATCGAACGGGTCGAGGGCGATGTCGCGGTCGGTGTCGGTCAAATCCTTGATGTGGCCGTACACGCCGGTCAGGCCGTTGGCCATCGAGGTGTTTTCGTACAGGTTGATGTTCACGCTGTTACGGACCCGGATGCCGTGACGACGGTTGCTGATCACCTTGTTGCCCCACAGCAGGTTGTCGCCGCTCTCATAGAGGGTGATGCCGTCGGTGTGGTTGCGGTAGATCTCGTTGTCGGCGATCAGGTTGTTCACGCTGTTACGGTCGATCACCAGCCCCGACAGCTTGTTGTCGTAGCTGCGGTTATTGAAGATGAAGCTGTCGTTCACTTCCCGGGAAATGATGATGCCGTGCTTCTTCTTGGTGCCGTAGACGGTGTTGTCCGCGATGATCAGGCCGTGGGAACGGTCATGGGGGTCAATGCCGTAGACGATGTTGTCTTTATAGGTGTTGCCTTTGAGCACAAAGCCCGTGGTCTCGTAGCAGTAGAAGCCGTACCACATGTCCGAGAACTCGGAGTCGATGATCCAGCCGGTCGGCTCAGGACGCTTGAGTACCTTGGCCATGTTCGGCGTGTATTGGGAAATACTCACCCCGTACGACTTACTGTTGGCGTAGCCGAAGCTGGCCATCTTGGTGTTGGAGATGTAGGTCTCGGTGCCGCCCCAGGACAGCAGGAACGGGCGGAACGCCTTGGGCGACGTGAACAGCGCCGGGCCATTGGCTTTTTCGCTCCAGCCGGTGACCTTGGTATCGCGCACAAACAGTTGGCCGTCGTTGATCAGGAACGAGCCGGCTTCCTGGGACAGGCGCAGCTCCTGGGTCTTCTTGTCGATTTCCAGGATGCCCTTGCGCCCGACCACGATCGGCAGCTTGGCCAGGAACACGCCCGGCGAGGTTTCGCTCAGGTACTGCTTGGGCACTTTACCCAGCAGGTCCTTGAGGTTCATGTAGCCGTCGTCGACAAAAATGGCCTGGGGAATGCCGTGCTGGCGCACCACCCATTCGGCCATCTTGTTGTCGCCGCCGATGAAGTCCTTCAGGGCGTCTTCCTGCATCATGCGGCGGATGCTGATCTTGCCCGGCTTGGTTCTGACGATTTTCTTTTCCATCGCCGCGGCGGTGTAGCCCGACAGGTCCGGCAGGGCAGGCTTGGCCATTTCCAGCGGCGCGGTCGGCGGGCTGGAGATGGTGTAGGTCTTGGCCTGTTGCAGTTCTTTGGCGATGGTCGGCGCCTTGACCGGCTGCGCGGTATCGGCGAACGCTGTGGCACTGGCCATCAGCATCGCGGTCACCAGCAGGCATCTGCCTGTGAAGGGGTGAGCAATCATTGCGCGGGCTCCCATCAGAACTTCCAAATCACGTCGACAAAGGCGCGATGCATGTACGAGTCGACTTGGCTGCCATAGGCGTCGCCCGGTTTGAACACACCTGCACGCAAGCGCACCAGGGCCGACGGTTCGTCGATCGAATGGCTGAGCCCAGCCGGCAGCAGGCCGGTCTTGAAGTACTTGGTGACCACCAGGTCCATCTCCTGGCCCAGGTCTTTCTTGCCGTCTTCCAGGGGCAGGGACGTGCTGGACAGGATCGCGCCGGTCACGTCATCGGTGTTGTTCTGCACGGCGTCGATGCCGTTGCTGCCGACCGGCTTGTTGCCGTCGACGCGCCAGAACTTGTGGTACACCAGGCTGGCGTCATAGTCCTCGCGCAGCTGCCAGGAACCGAACAGGCTCATGGACTGCATGTTGTTCATTTCGCCGCGGAATGCTTCGCCGAAACGGTGGACGCGGGACTGGGTACCGGTCCAGTTCGAACGGTTGCTTTGCAGGCCGTTCTGCTCGTATTCGGCACTGGCACGCGAATAGGCGGCGCCCACTTGCCACTGCGGGTCAAGGCGCAGGCGCACACCCAGGTCGGTGGCCCAGCCATTCAGGTCATCGCTGCGCTTGGCGTTGGTCGGGCGGGTGCCGTCGGCGTTCAAGGCATTGACCGTGTCGCGGTTGCCCTGCATGCCGGTGACGCTGGCCCAGTAGTTGACGGTGTTGGTGTTACGCCAGTTGTAGGCGTCGCTGTTGGCTTCGATGCCAAGCCAGGTCAGGTCGCCGTTTTCGCGCTTGTCCAACGAGTCGGTGGGCACGCCCGGCTCGGGATAGTCGAGCTTGCCGTCGTCATGGGTATGGTGACCGCGCAGGCCGATCCACTGCCCCGGCGTCCACTGGTAGGACGCGTCGGCGTAGAAGTGCTGGCGGTCCTTGTCCTCGGGCGACAGTTCCTTGAGGTCGGTGCGGTATTCGCTGAAGCGTTCGGCTGCGCCGACATTGGCCTTGAGCAAGGTGGTGTCGAAGGTCCAGTTCAGCGCTTCGATATTGGTGTCGCGCCATTGGCCGTCGTCATTGTGCAGGCGTTGGCGACCGAGCTTGAGGATCTCGCCAGGGTAGGGCGTGAAGCCGCTGTAGCCGACCCAGAATTCGCGCATGGCCAAGTAGTTTTTCTTGGTCTTGCGGTCGTCGTTGGTGGTTTGCTGGTTTTCGTCATCCGCCGACTGTTGCAGGGTGTCGGTCTCGATAATGTCGCTCGAAGCAACCGCCTGGCCCATGGCATAGGCGCTCCAGTTGCCGCTTTCGCCGTAGATCCACGGGCGCAGGTCGAGGCCGATGCCGTTGACGTCGCCGCCTTTCTGGGTGCCCAGGTCGCGGTCGTCTTCGGACTGGCCGGTGATTTTAACGTCCATGCCGAAATTCTTGGTTTCAGTCAGTGCGGCCAGGGTCGGGCACGACCACAGCAGGGCAAAGGTCAGGCCGATGCCGGCCTGCACGAATGGATTGAGCTTCATAGGGATTCCTCGCCGTCTTCTTCTTGCAGGGCGTGCAGTTGCAGCGTGCTTTGGGCCAGGGTGCCGCGCGCGGCCAGTTCCTGTTGCACCAGGCGTTGGCCTTCGGCGCGTTGTTCCGGCGTCAGCGGGGCTTCGAGCTGCTTCGCCAACTCATTGGCCTCTGGCGTGTCCTGGGCTTTAGCCAACTGGCTGAAGACATAGGCGTTCAGTGGGTCGGGCTTGGTGCCCTTGCCTTGGGAAAACAATTGGGCGATGGCGAAGTCGGCGCTGTTCTGGCCGTTACGCGCGGCGGTGAGCAAATGGTCCAGGGCTTTTTGCGAGTACACCTTGCCCAGGTAGCCACGGCGGTAGATCTGGCCGAGGTAGTAATCGGCGGCCACTTCCTTGCCTACGGCTTTTTCGAAATGCGCTTCGGCCGCCTTGGCGTCCGCCGGCACCCACTTGCCTTCGTAGTAGAGCTTGCCCAGCAACAGCTCGGCGCGCGGCTGGTCGGCGGCGCGGCCGTTGTTCAGGTACTTCATCATCTGGTCGACGTCGCCCAGTTCCGGGAAGTCGTAGAGCAGTTGCGCCAGGCTGACCCAGGAAGCGGGGTAGCCGGGGGCGATTTTTTCCAGCAGGGCCTGGGCGGTCTTCTCGTCGGTCTTGCCCAGGGTTGCATCGCCCAGCACGCGGGCGACGCTGTCGACGCGCTGTGCGGTGACGGTGCCACGGCTGTAGCCGGCTTCCATTTGCTTGAGCAGCTCGGCTTGTTTTTCCGGCTCGGCTTTTTTCTGGTAGACCGTGGCCAGTTCGACGTAGCAGATGTCGGTGGTGTTCAGCGCGGCTTTGCAGATGCGCTCTACGTCATCCAGGTGCTGGTCGTAGGTGTCCTGGGTGCGATACAGCAGCACCTGGGCCAGACCGGCTTCCGGGTAACCGGCCGCCTGCCATTTGTTGATCTGCTGCTGGGCATTCACGTTGGGGAAACTGTGCGGGTATTGCAGGTACAGCATCGCCAGCGGGATCAGGGTGTTGCCTTCGCCATTGGCAAAGGCTTTTTTCAACAGGCCTTCGGCTTCATGGTGTTCGGCCTCGGTAGAGCCTGGCTTGGCCACCAGCAGGCGACCGAGACGGGCCTGGGCACGCGGCGAGGTATCCGCCGCTGCGCGGTAGGTGGCTTCGGCCTGTTTGATTTGCGCCGGATCGCGGGTGCCTACCTGGATGTCGGCCAGGCCCACCTGGGCCTCGCTGTAACCCAGGTCTGCCAGTTGCTGGTAATTCTGCTGCGCGGTGACGGTATCGCCACGCTTGAGCGCTTCATTGGCCAGGCGTTGGTCGGGCAGGCCGGCGCAACCGGCGAGGGCGATGGCCAGCGCCAGGGGCACCGGTAGGGTTCGAAGGGCGCTCATGATTAAAGACCTGCTGCCATGGCTTTATCGATCAGCCAGTTCAGGGAGGGGCCACGGTCGCTGGTCACTTCTACCGGGCGGCCGGCGTAGGTGCTGTCCAGGGGAGCATCCGGCTTGATCTGCACACGAATGTCGGAGGACAGGTCGGCGCTGTTCAGGCTGGTGCTGCTGACGATGGTGCCGGTGCGGACCTGCTCTTCGTCGGCGACCTGGAAGCTCACCGGGGTACCAGGGCGTACGTCGGCGAACTGGCGATAGGTGAAGCGTGCTTCCACATTGGCCAGGCTGCCGCGTGGCACCAGTTGGAAGATCACATCGCCCTTGCTGGCGTACTGACCGTCGGCCACCAGTTGCTGGGCCACGACGCAGTCGCATGGGGAGGTCAGGGTGCCGGTCATTTGCTTGCCGAACAGTTCTTCGACCTTGGCCGGTTGCAGCTGGTCTTCGTCGAGGTGGCCCTTGAGTACGTCGAGCATGCTGGTGCTGAAGGTGGCCAGTGGTGCGCCCTTGGCCGCAACCGCATCACCTTTGAGCAGGCTTTGCACGGTACCGTCGCGCGGCATGGTCACGTTCATGCCGGGTACGCTGACCAGGCCCGCCTGGGCGTGGGTAACGAAGTACATGCCGTACAGCGACTTGAAGACAAACCCGAACGCCGCCAGGCCCACGAGGAAGATCGCCAGGCTGAACGTCACGGCGCGCAGGCGGCCGAAGGCGCTCATGTTGCTGCCGCCATCCTTGACCTTGCGGGCCTTGGTGAAGTTGTCGCGTTGCAGGGTGGCGAGCACATCACCCATGGTCACGATGTCGCCGGACAAGTGCGAGGTGATCAGGTGGCGCAGGGTGGAAATATCCTGGGCGTCGAGGTTCTGGAACTGGCAACCGGTACGGCCGCTCTGGCGGTCGTAGGAGCGAATCTGCAACTCCACATCCATGGCCAGGCCGAGGTTATCGATGACGAATTGCAGGCGGCCCTTGTGCACTTCACCCACGGTCAATGGCTGGGTGGCGGTGAACGCCAGGCCGCCGGCGGACAGGTCGATCACGCGTGCTTCGGTCTGGGTGCGGTCAGTGTTGAAGAAGCGCAGCTTGGCCGGGATTTTGACCCGGGCATGTTGGCGCTGGGCTTCGGATTCGTGGACAACGTTGGCGTTTACTTGGCTGTTCATCAGGGCAATTTCCTAGAGTTAATTCAGGCTTGGCAGGGTCAGACCATCATCAGCAACACGGCGACGAAGATGCTGCCGGCGGAGAAGGTCATGGTCCGAGACGACCAGGTGTTGAACCAACGTTGAAAGCTGGCCAAATCGCGGGTCAGTTTGGTGTCCTGGCGGGTCCAGGACTGTTGATCAAGGCGGAAGAACACATAGATCTTCACCAGCGCGCCCATGATCTGGTTGTAATAGAGAATCACCGGGTAGGCCGGGCCGATCTTGTGGCCGGAGCACGACAGCAGCAGGGTGAGGATCAGGCGGGTGATGCCGATCCACAGCAGGTAGGCGAGGATGAACGCGCCGCCGTACTTGAAGGTGGCGATGATCGCCACGGTCAGGCCGAGCAGGGAGGTCCACATCGACACGCGCTGGTCGAACAGCACCACGCTGGTGAACAGGCCCAACCGACGTACGCCCAGGCCCAGGGCACGGGAGTTCTGGCGCAGGTTGTTGCCGTACCAGCGGAACATCAGCTTGCGGCTGGCCTTGATAAAGCTCTTTTCCGGCGGGTGTTCCACCGTATTGATCGCGGCGTCCGGCACGTAGAACGTGTCGTAGCCCAGGCGCATCAGGCTGAACCAACTGGACTTGTCATCGCCGGTCAAAAACTTGAAGCGGCCCAGGCGCCAGTGTTGCAGCGAGTCGCTTTCCACATCGGCGATAAAGCCTGGGTCAGTGACGACGCTGGCACGGAACACCGACATGCGCCCGGTCATGGTCAGTACGCGCTTGGACAGGGCCATGGAGCACATGTTGATGTGACGTTGGGCGAAGCGCAGTTTGTGCCACTCGCTCATGATGTAGCCGCCACGGACTTCGCAGAACTCGTTGGTGGTCAGGCCGCCGACATTGTCGAACAGCTGGAACCACGGCACGGTCTTGCGCACGACGCCTTCGGCAAGCACGGTGTCGCCATCGATCACGGCGACCACGGCACGTTCGTCCGGCAGGTGGCGGGAGATCGCGCGAAAGCCGAAGGCCAGGCCGTCGCGCTTGCCGGTACCGGCGATGCGCACGAAGTCGAGCTTGACGTGGTCAGGTGGGTTCATGCGTTCCCACAGGCTCTTTACCAGCAGCTCATCGGACATTTCCACCAGCGAGCAGACCACGGTGGTGGGGAAGCCGCACTCGATGGCCTCGCGAATCACCGAGCTGTACACCTGGGCTGTGGTCAGCGCGTCGATACGGAAGCTGGTGACCATCAGGAACACATGGGACGGGTCTGCGGCTTTGCCCAGCTTGCGCACTTTGCGGCGCAGGTGGGGGTAGACCACGTACAGGAACAGCATGCCGCGAAAGAAATGCGTCGCACCCATCGAGTAGCGCCAGATACCGACGGCGCCAATCAGGAAAATAAAATTCTTCGACTCCGAGTCGAATGTACTCGCCGGCAGCAGCAGGGCGAGTCCCATCAGCAGGCTGAGGAACAGCAGCCAGCCGGCGGATTGCAGTAGTACATGTTTTAACTTGGACATAAGCGTCATCCGGAAGGGAAGGAGGTTCCCGGCTGCAAGCGCTGGGGATGAAGACGCTTGCAGCCCGGAACTTGCCGTCGCTGTTACCAGCAAATACCTTCGGTGCGGCCGCTCACACTGGTGGCTTTGGACATGAAGCCCACCAGGTCGACCACTTGCTTGCCATCCGGCGCGTTATGCGCCAAGGCACGGAACTTCTCGTCACGGTTGCCGAGGATGATCACGTCGGAGTTGTTGATCACGTCGTCGAAGTCCGAATTGAGCAGGGACGACACGTGCGGGATCTTGCCTTCGATGTAATCTTTGTTCGCACCGTGCACACGGGCGTATTCGACGTTGCTGTCGTAGATGCTCAGGTCGTAACCCTTGCCGATCAGCATCTCGGCCAGTTCTACCAGCGGGCTTTCGCGCAGGTCGTCGGTACCGGCCTTGAAGCTCAGGCCCAGCAGGGCGACTTTGCGTTTGTCGTGGCCGGCGACGATGTCGAAGGCGTTCTGTACCTGGGATTCGTTGCTGCGCATCAGCGAGTTGAGCAGTGGCGCGTCGACGTCCAGGGAGCTGGCGCGGTAAGTCAGGGCACGCACGTCTTTGGGCAGGCAGGAGCCGCCGAACGCGAAGCCTGGGCGCATGTAGTACTGGGACAGGTTGAGGGTCTTGTCCTGGCAGACCACTTCCATCACTTCGCGACCATCGACGCCGACGGCCTTGGCGATGTTGCCGATCTCGTTGGCGAAGGTCACCTTGGTGGCGTGCCACACGTTGCAGGTGTACTTGATCATCTCGGCGACGGCGATGTCCTTGCGGATGATCGGAGCGTCGAGTTCTTCGTACAGCGACTGCAGGACGTCGCCGGAAGCTTTGTCGAACTCGCCGATAACGGTCATCGGTGGCAGGTCGTAGTCGGCGATGGCGGTGGATTCACGCAGGAATTCCGGGTTGACCGCGACACCGAAGTCGATGCCGGCTTTCTTGCCGGAGCAGTCTTCGAGGATCGGGATCACCACGTTGGCGACGGTGCCCGGCAATACGGTGCTGCGCACCACGATGGTGTGGCGGGTGGTCTTGTCACGCAGGACAAAACCGATCTCGCGGCATACCGATTCGATGTAGTTGAGTTCCAGGTCGCCGTTTTTCTTGCTGGGCGTGCCGACGCAAATCATCGACAGGTCCGTATCGCGAATCGCTTCGGCGAAGTTGGTCGTACCGCGCAGGCGACCGTTTGCGATGCCTTGGCTCAACAGTTCGCCCAGACCCGGCTCAACGATCGGCGATTTACCGGCATTGATCAGGTCGATCTTTTCCTTGGAGATGTCTACGCCCACCACTTCGTGGCCACGGGCAGACAGGCAACCGGCACAGACTGCGCCGACGTAACCCAAACCAAATATGCTGATGCGCATCGCAATTACCTCTTTGTCATTGAAGACGGTATTTAAAACATGCCATTAGATGGCCGGAGTTCATGTTTGCAAGCGTCACAAATGCCGCGAAAGTTGGGCGAATAGACGCCGACTTGCCGCGTACAGGCATGTTGAATAACGAGTGACTAACTATTGCACTCAAGTTGTGCGCAACTTGGCCTTGTTATTGGGGCCTGCCCTCAAATGCAGCCAGCCTTCCTGGGAGAAGGGCCTGGCGTCAGTGCCGCAGGGCTTTGATAAAGGCTGCAAGCCTTTAAATATCAATGCCTTGGGTTATCTCACTGACCCATTAGGGTAAGCACAGCCTTGGCCTATAGTGCGTGGCAATTCATCCTTGTCGCCGCTCTTAACTAATCGGTTGGTAAAGTGACCCCTGAGTCAAAGTTCAATGTGACAACTTCGCTACTTCCGTTGGTCGGCCATGTAAGTCATCTCTTACAGAAACAGAGAATTTCGTTACCGGTGGTATGAGCGGTGCTTTAGGACGAAGTTCCGGGCCACTCATCCTGTTTCCGGAAATTTCTTGAAATATTGGCAAAGATGGCACTGGTACTATATTGATAGCACTTGCTATTTGGGCCAGTAGTTACGGGGAGTTGGCGCGCGGGGATAGTTTTTTGCCACTAGTAATTAAAAAGTGAGGTGCCACTACGAAAAAAAATGACGAATGTCGAGTGAAAGAAATTTTAGAGAAGTGTCAGAATATTTTTTGACGCCAAAAAATTGGCTATTCCTGATCTGAAATGCACCCAAAATGTGTGAGGGGGCAAGCCCCTCCCACATGTGGATTTCATTGCCCGAAAGCCTTATTCCGGTGCGTGATCGCGCAAAAACACCAGCTTGTCCGGCTTGGACTGCTCTGCATTGAAGCGGTAGCCCTGCACCTCGAACTGCTTGAGCTGGGCCGGGTCATTGATGCGCTCTTGGATCACGAAACGGCTCATCATGCCCCGGGCCTTTTTCGCGTAGAAGCTGATGATCTTGTACTGGCCGTTCTTCAGGTCCTTGAACTCGGTATTGATGATCCGCGCGTTCAGGGCCGTGCGCTTGACCGCCGAAAAATACTCGTTGGATGCCAGGTTGAGCAGCACGTCATCGCCTTGTTCGGCCAGCGCCTGGTTGAGCCACTCGCTGATGCGCGTGCCCCAGAAGGCGTACAGGTCCTTGCCACGGGCGTTGGCGAGCTTGGTGCCCATCTCCAGGCGGTACGGCATCATCAGGTCCAGGGGGCGCAGCAGGCCGTACAGGCCCGAGAGCATGCGCAGGTGGTCCTGGGCGTAGCTGAAGTCGGCATCGCTGAAGGTGTCGGCGTTGAGGCCGGTGTACACGTCGCCCTTGAACGCCAATAAGGCCTGCTTGGCATTCTCTGGGGTGAAGGCCGGGGTCCAGCTGCCGAAGCGGGCGGCGTTGAGGCCGCCGATCTTGTCGGACACGTGCATCAATTCGCTGATCTGCGCCGGGCTCAGCTGGCGCAGTTGCTCGATCAGTTCCTGGGAATGATCCAGGTACTGCGGCTGGGTAAAGCGCTGGGTCGCGGGCGGGGCCTCGAAATCGAGGGTCTTGGCGGGGGAAATCACCATCAGCATGAAGTCGTCTCCTGTAATCGTGCGCGGATTCTAGGGGTTGCGGCGTTTTGACTCCACCTATGAAACCCATAGATGCCTCGATTTCTGTAGGAGCAAGCTTGCTCGCGAAAAACGAAAAGACACCGCGTTGATTCAGGATGCCCGCGTCAGCGTTAACGTATTTCGCGAGCAAGCTCGCTCCTGCAATGATCGGCTATAGTGCGCGACGACTCTGGAGAAGGAGACCCTGGTGCGAATTGCGCTTTTATTATCCGCTTGCCTGTTCTGCATGAGCGCCCAAGCGGCGCCGGTGGATGTAGCCAGCCTGGACCGTGGCACCTGGCCCGAAAAGCTCAGCAGCCCGGCGCTGTTCGATGTGGCTTCGCGTGCGGAAATCCTGATGTTTGCCCATAGCCTGATCGCCAGCGAAGCCCAGGATGACGCGGCGCTCAAGCAGCGCCTGGGGCTGAAGATCATCAACCTGGCGGCCATCGATGACCTGCGTCGCCAGCTCTGGCGGCGCTTGCTGGAGAACTACACCTTCGCCCAGCAGAGCTGTGAGGAAGATGCCTCGTTCTGCTACCTGGTGGAAAACATGGACGATCTGCGCGAGCAGGCGGGCAAGTTCGAAGTCGGCGAAAACTCCTTCTATATAGGCTGGGCCGGCCCGAGCCATGTTTTCCATGAGCGTTATCTGGACGAGCTGCTGCGCAAGGCCGCGCTGTTCCCGCAGATCAGCAGCGAAGTCGCGCGTTTCGGCGATCACGAGCGCAATGGCGATGAACTCAACGACCGCCTGTTCCTGCTGACCTTCGACGGCGGGCCGGCACCGGTCAGTGGCAATACCGACTGGCTTACCGAGTACCTGCGCAAGCAGAAGATGAATGCCACCTTCTTCGTGCTCGGCAGCAGCCTGCAAAACCGTGTGGAGCGTAGTTCGGCTGCCGATGTGCAGGCGCTGTACCAGGGCCAGTGCGTCGGCATCCAGGGTTGGCAGTACCGTTCCCACAGCCATTGGGTCGACTGGCAGAGTTCGATCACCCGCAGTGCATCGCTGGCGCAGAACCTGATGCCGGAAAACTACGTGCCGCTGTTTCGCCCGCCCTACGCTCAGCGGCGTGCGGACAGCCAGGGCTTCTTCCAGGCCCAGGGCCTGCAGGTGGCGTTGTGGGACATCGACTCCCAGGACGAGCCGGGCAAACTCAAGGCCGATGAGTCGGCGCAACGGGTACTGACGCTGATGCTGTTGTGGCGCAAAGGGGTGATTGTGTTTCACGACACCCAGGACAAGGCGCGGGTGGCATTGCCGCTGTTGCTGCAGGCAACGGCGCAAAGTGGCCTGGGCTGGCAGGACTGCCACGAGGCGTTTCGCTGAAAAGATGAAGTGCCCGGCCCTGTTGGGGATGAGGCGTTTACGGGGAGATTTTGTGCGACATTTCGATGCAGGCGGACTTCCGACTTTAACGGGGTAGCTGGCACTCGGCTAGTGCTATTCGTCATCCTGAAAAATAAACTTCAAAAAACCGTCAAAGTGCTTTTTCCTGTCATGGGTTTTGCGGTATTACGAAGTCAGATCGCCGAAACCTGCAACACAGGTGGCGTCTTCCAAGACTCCTCATGTGGGCACTGCCCTTGATGTCACTCAAGGTGCGGTCGGTGGTCGAATCGAGGCGCAGCACTGTTGTGGTATTGCGTCGACTGGCTCCCACAAAGGTGACCGAGTATGGATGATCATGGACGTAACCCTTCTTCCGACCAGCCAATCCTTTATGTGCTTGATACCAATGTATTGATCCACGATCCAAACGCACTGCTCAACTTCGAAGAACACCACGTCGCCATCCCGATGATCGTGCTTGAGGAGCTCGACAAACTCAAAAGCGGGCACCACAGCGTGGCTGCCGAATGCCGCCAGGCCATCCGCCTGATCGACAAGACCCTGGGCGAAGCGTCACCCGAGGATGTTGAAGTCGGCGTGCCGATCCAGCGCGGCAAAAGCGGACCCAAGGGCTTGCTGTCGATCCTGATGAGCAAGCGCAGCGAGCCCAACAGCCTGCTGCCGGAAAACCTGAACGACAACAAGATCATCAACCAACTGATCGACCTGCACGCACGCGACAAGGACTTGCGCCTGGTGCTGGTGACCAAAGACATCAATATGCGCCTCAAGGCACGAGCGTGTGGGATCGCTGCCGAGGACTACAGTACCGACCAACTGGTCGACGACGTGTCGATGCTGTCCCGTGGTTATCACACCATGACCGGCTCGTTCTGGGACCGTGTCAGCAAGGTCGAAACCCGTCAGGACCATGGCCGCACCTGGCACCAGGTGCAACTGATCGACAACCTGCCGGCCGTGCACATCAATGAATTCATCATCGACGAACAGGGCTTCGTGGGCTGGATCAAAGAGATCCAGGTCGACAAGCTGCTGATCCTCGACCTGCATCAGGAGCCCCTGTTGCACCAGGAAGCCTGGGGCCTGAAACCGCGTGACATCTACCAGAGCCTGGCACTGTATGCGCTGCTCGATCCGGACATCCACCTGGTCAACCTGACCGGCGCCGCGGGCTCGGGCAAAACCATCCTTGCCCTGGCGGCCGCCATCGAGCAGACCATGGTGACCAAGCGCTATCGGCGCATCATCGCCACCCGCAGTGTGCAGGGCCTGGACCAGGAAATCGGCTTCCTGCCGGGCACCGAAGCGGAAAAAATGGAGCCATGGCTGGGGGCGATCACCGACAACCTCGAAGCCTTGCACATGGATGACGAAAACACCCATGGCAGCGTCGACTACATCCTCAGCAAAGTGCCGTTGCAGTTCAAATCCCTCAACTACATCCGAGGCCGCAGCTTCCAACAAAGCCTGATACTGATCGATGAATGCCAGAACCTTACGCCGCACCAGATGAAAACCATCATCACCCGTGCCGGCGCCGGTTCCAAAGTGGTGTGCCTGGGTAACCTGGCACAGATCGACACCCCCTACCTGTCCGCGACCAGCTCCGGGCTGACTTACCTGACGGAACGCTTCAAAGACTTCCCCAACGGCGTGCATATCGCGCTGCAAGGGGTGCCTCGCTCGATTCTGGCCGAATACGCCGAATCGCATTTGTAAACGTGGTCAGTGTGGGAGGGGGCTTGCTCCCTCCCACATTTGTTATGCATTGGGTTTACAATCGGTGCTCCTGATCAGGAGTATCCCTGTGCTGACTCATCTCGATTCCCAAGGTCGCGCCCATATGGTCGACGTCACTGACAAGTCCGTGACGTTCCGTGAAGCGGTGGCCGAAGCGCGGGTGCGCATGCTGCCCGAGACCCTGCAAATGATTGTCGACGGCGCCCATCCCAAGGGCGACGTGTTCGCCGTGGCCCGCATCGCCGGGATCCAGGCCGCGAAAAAAACCAGTGACTTGATCCCCCTGTGCCACCCGTTGATGTTGACTGGCGTCAAGGTCGAACTGAGCGCCGATGGCGCAGACTCGGTGCATATCGTGGCGCGCTGCAAACTCTCCGGGCAGACCGGCGTGGAGATGGAAGCGCTGACAGCCGCCAGTGTCGCCGCGCTGACGATCTACGACATGTGCAAGGCCGTGGACCGCGGCATGACCATCGAAAACATTCGCCTGCTGGAAAAACTTGGCGGTAAAAGCGGGCATTTCAAGGCGGATCAGGCATGAGCATCAACGTACTGTTTTTTGCGCGCTACAGCGAAGCGGTGGGCCTGGACTCGCTGGAGATGGAGGGCGACTTCGCCACCGTCGACGCTGTGCGCCAGGCGTTGGCCAGTGATCCGGGCTTTGAAGTGCTCAACGAAGCCAGCTTGATGTGTGCCCGTAACCAGGAGCTGTGCAATCTCGACGAACCGCTGCACGCCGGGGATGAAGTCGCGTTCTTCCCGCCCGTGACCGGAGGCTGAGCATGGCCATTCGTGTGCAGCCCGAGCCGTTTGATCCGGGTGCCGAAGTCAACGCGATGCATGCGGCGAATGTCGGCGTGGGCGCAGTGGTGAGTTTTGTCGGCTATGTACGCGACTTCAACGATGGGCGCGAGGTGGCGGGGATGTTCCTGGAGCATTATCCCGGCATGACCGAGAAAGCCCTGGCCAAGATCGCCGTCGAAGCCGAACAACGCTGGCCGCTGCTCAAGCTCGAAGTGCTGCACCGCATCGGCGCGCTGGAGCCGGGCGAACCGATTGTGTTTGTGGCGGCCGCCAGCGCCCACCGCCAGGCCGCGTTCGATGCCTGTGCGTTTGTGATGGATTACCTGAAGACCCGTGCGCCGTTCTGGAAGAAGGAAAGCACCCCTGAAGGCGCGCGCTGGGTGGAAGGGCGCAGCAGTGATCACGCTGCTGCCGATCGCTGGAAATAACCAGCCGAACACAGATGCAAATGTGGGAGGGGGCAAGCCCCCTCCCACATTTTTTATTGCATTTCAGCTTAAGGGCGTTTGCGCTCTACAGCCCGCAGCAAGTGCGTCGGCGGTGTCTCACAGCTGATCTTGCGACCCAGCAGCGCCTCGATCGACGGCAACTGATACGAGTCATCTTCGCCGGCAAAGCTGATCGACACACCCGCCGCGCCTGCGCGACCGGTACGGCCGATACGGTGCACGTAGTCGTCCGGCACTTCCGGCAGGGTGAAGTTGATCACGTGGCTGATGCCATCGATGTGAATCCCGCGCCCCGCCACGTCGGTGGCCACCAGCACGCGAATCTTGCCTTCGCGAAAGCCTTCCAGGGTCTTGATGCGCTTGTGCTGTGGCACATCGCCCGACAGTTGCGCGGCGTTGACACCATCGCGCACCAGGCGCTCTTCGATGCGGCGCACTTCGTCCTTGCGGTTGGCGAACACCATCACGCGCTCCCAGCCGTTGTCGTTGACCAGGTTATAGAGCAGCTTGTACTTGTCGGCACCGGCCACGGCATAGATGTGCTGTTCGACGTTTTCGCTGGCCACGTTCAGCGCTTCGATCTCGACGATGGACGGGTCGGTGGTCCACTGCTTGGCGAGGTTCATCACGTCTTCGGTGAAGGTCGCGGAGAACAGCAGGGTCTGGCGCTCGTTTTTCGGCGGGGTCTGGCGAATGATCTGGCGTACTTGCGGGATAAAACCCATGTCGAGCATGCGGTCGGCTTCGTCGAGCACCATCACTTCGACCATGTCCAGGTGCACGTCGCCGCGCTGGTTGAAGTCCAGCAGGCGGCCCGGAGTGGCGACCAGGATGTCGCAATGGCGGGCTTCGAGGTGCTTGAGCTGCTTGTCGAAGTCCATGCCACCGACGAACGTCATGACATTGAGGCCGGTGTACTTGGTCAGGTCGGCGGCGTCCTTGGCGATCTGCACCACCAGCTCCCGGGTCGGGGCGATGATCAGTGCGCGCGGTTCACCCATGTAGCGCTCTTTCGGCGGCGGGGTTTGCAGCAGCTGGGTGATGATCGAGATCAGGAACGCGGCGGTCTTGCCGGTACCGGTCTGGGCGCGACCGATGGCGTCTTTGCCCGCCAGGGTGAAGCCCAGCACCTCTGCCTGGATCGGCGTGCAGTACGGGAAACCCAGGTCCTGGATGGCGTGCATCAGTTCCGGGGCGAGTTTGAAATCGTGGAAGCGGGTCTTGCCTTCCTGGGGTTCGACGACGAAGTCTTCGAGTTTCCAAGGGGTGACAGGCGGTTTTGGCGCGCGTTCGCGGCGGGGTGCTTTTGGCTGGGGCGCCGGCTCGGGGGCGGCCTCGGCAGGTTTTGCCTGTTCAGGCGGCGTCACCGCTGGCTTTTTTTGCGAGGCGACAGGTGCGGGCCGGCCTGGCTGTTGACCGTCATGGCGGCTGCCGGGCGTGGGGACAGGAGCACTGGGAACAGGCGCGAGCGGCTCAGCCTCGCTTTTGCCGAACATCTTCTTAAGTGCTTTGAGCACGGTCATCTCATTAATTGGTTAAGGAATGTACGCCGGCCAGTGTAATGCAAGAATCGGGCGCGGCGTAGTGCGTCTGTCATACGGCTACATAAACGCTGGCTTTCAGCCCAGGCGGGCGGTCAACCAGGTGCCGATGTCGTGTATCTCCTCAGGTAACACTTCGTGGCCCATTGGGTATTCCTGCCATGTCACGGTGACACCACGGCTTTTCAAATGCTCATAAGCGCTGCGGCCCATGGCGTTCTGTACGACGTCGTCGTACTGGCCGTGCAGGCACAGGGTGGGAATGCGCTGCTGGCTGGCGGATAACTCCAGCTCATCCCCAAAGGTTGGAGCATAGGTGGAGAGTGCTATTACGCCGCCCAATGGCCCCTGCCATTGCTTGAACGCCGTGTGGAATACCACCGCACCGCCTTGGGAAAAACCTGCGAGGAAAACCCGCGAAGCGTCTATTCCGCCTCTCTTCTGCGTTTCGATCAAGCCCATGAGCATGTTGGCTGATTCGTCCAGCTCTTCCAGGCTGATCGAACGGGCCGGGCTCATGGCCTTGATGTCGTACCAGCTTGGCATTTCGTAACCACCGTTGATGGTCACCGGGCGAGTGGGCGCCTGGGGCAATACAAAGCGGGTCGACGACAAGGTTTCCTGGAGTGCCTCGGCCACCGGCAAAAAGTCGTAGCGATCGGCACCCAGGCCATGCAACCAGATTACGCAGGCGTCTGCGGGCTTGGCGGGCTGAATAATCAGGGGTTCGGTCATGGTTGCTCCATCTATGTGCGTGCGCTCCGATTGAGTGCATCGGAACGGTGCGCGACAGGTTGATCTGTTAAGAGAATGTCGCAAGGTTGAATGTTTTGCTATTGACCATGGGCTGAAACGACTCAGCCGGTACTCTGGTACGCGCCTTGCTATGTGTAGGTCGATGTCAGAACTTTCCTAGGGCGGTAACACTATCAGTGACTGCCGCCTGTGGGATAGCAACTGGAATTACTGCGACAACTTCATGCTGCTTGGCCCCAAAAAAAGCCAACACGGGTCAATATCGCCTCACAAGGGTGCGCTGAAGTTTTAGCTCCGACACAACAAGAGCAACTGGAGGTTTGAATGAAGGTATTGAAATCCACCCTGGCCATCGTAACCGCGGCCGCTGTACTGGGTGTCAGTGGTTTTGCCCAAGCCGGCGCCACCCTGGACGCCGTACAGAAGAAAGGCTTTGTGCAATGTGGCGTGAGTGACGGCCTGCCGGGTTTCTCGGTACCGGATGCCAGCGGCAAGATCCTCGGGATCGATGCTGACTATTGCCGCGCTGTGGCCGCTGCCGTGTTTGGCGACGCCACCAAGGTCAAATTCAGCCAGTTGAACGCCAAGGAGCGTTTCACCGCGCTTCAGTCCGGCGAAGTCGACATCCTGTCGCGTAACACCACCATGACCAGCTCCCGCGATGCGGGCATGGGCCTGAAATTCCCAGGCTTCATCACCTACTACGATGGCATCGGCTTCCTGGTGAACAACAAGCTGGGCGTTAAAAGTGCCAAGGAACTGGACGGTGCAACCATCTGCATCCAGGCCGGTACCACCACTGAGCTGAACGTTTCCGACTACTTCCGTGGTAACAACCTGAAATACACCCCCATCACCTTCGACACCTCCGACGAAAGCGCCAAGTCGCTGGAATCGGGTCGTTGCGACGTGCTGACCTCCGACAAGTCCCAACTGTTCGCCCAGCGCAGCAAGCTGGCCTCGCCGAAGGACTACGTGGTTCTGCCGGAAACCATCTCCAAGGAACCGCTGGGCCCGGTCGTGCGTAACGGCGACGACGAGTGGCTGGCTATCGTGCGCTGGGTTGGCTACGCCATGCTCAACGCTGAAGAAGCCGGTATCACCTCGAAGAACGTCGAAGCTGAAGCCAAGTCCACCAAGAACCCGGACGTCGCGCGTCTGCTCGGTGCTGACGGCGAATACGGCAAAGACTTGAAAGTGAAGAAAGACTGGGTCGTACAGATCGTCAAGCAAGTTGGTAACTACGGCGAAGTGTTCGAGCGCAACCTGGGCAAGAGCACCCCGTTGGAAATCGACCGTGGCCTGAACGCGCTGTGGAACAACGGCGGCATTCAATACGCACCACCTGTGCGCTGATCGCTGATGGTTCTATCACCCGGTGGGCCAACCGCCGGGTGATGTTCTGTTCCATTATTTCCGGGGCACTCCATGCAAAATCAAATCGGCGCACACAAGCAGAAGCTCAGCTTCAGCGATCCCAAGGTGCGTGCGTGGCTATTCCAGATCGTCACGATTGTGGCGGTGGTCTCGCTGGGCTGGTACCTGTTCAACAATACCCAGACCAACCTTCAACACCGGGGCATTACCTCGGGTTTCGACTTTCTTGAGCGCAGTGCCGGCTTCGGCATCGCTCAGCACCTGATCGACTACACCGAATCGGACAGCTATGCCCGGGTGTTTGTCATCGGCCTGCTCAACACCTTGCTGGTGACCGTGATCGGTGTGGTCCTGGCGACCCTGCTCGGCTTCATCATCGGCGTGGCGCGTTTGTCGCCCAACTGGATGATCAACAAGCTGGCGACCGTGTATGTGGAAGTGTTCCGCAACATCCCGCCGCTGCTGCAGATCCTGTTCTGGTACTTCGCGGTGTTCCTGACCATGCCGGGGCCGCGTAACAGCCACAACTTCGGCGATACCTTCTTTGTCAGCAGCCGTGGCCTGAATATGCCGGCCGCGCTGACCGCTGATGGTTTCTGGCCGTTTGTGGCCAGTGTGGTGCTTGCCATCGTGGCGATCGTGCTGATGGCGCGTTGGGCCAACAAACGCTTTGAAGCCACCGGCGTACCGTTCCACAAGTTCTGGGCGGGCCTGGCGCTGTTCATCCTGATCCCGGCGTTGTGCGCCTTGGTCTTCGGCGCGCCGCTGCACTGGGAAATGCCCAAGCTGCAGGGCTTCAACTTCGTCGGCGGCTGGGTACTGATCCCTGAACTGCTGGCGCTGACCCTGGCGTTGACGGTGTACACGGCGGCGTTTATCGCCGAGATCGTGCGCTCGGGCATCAAGTCCGTCAGCCACGGCCAGACCGAAGCCGCGCGCTCCCTGGGCCTGCGCCCGGGGCCGACGCTGCGCAAGGTCATCATCCCGCAAGCCTTGCGGGTGATCATTCCGCCGCTGACCAGCCAATACCTGAACCTGGCGAAAAACTCTTCGCTGGCCGCTGGTATCGGTTATCCGGAAATGGTTTCGCTGTTTGCCGGCACGGTGCTCAACCAGACCGGCCAGGCCATCGAAGTCATTGCCATCACCATGAGCGTGTACCTGGCGATCAGCATCAGCATTTCCCTGCTGATGAACTGGTACAACAAGCGCATTGCGCTGATCGAGCGGTGAGGAAACGCACATGAGTTCGCATACGTTCAAACCTGATATGCCGCCGCCGAGCAAAGTCTTCGGGCCGATGGCATGGATGCGCGCCAACCTGTTCTCCAGCTGGCTCAATACCCTGCTGACGCTGTTGGCGTTTTACCTGATCTACCTGGTGGTGCCGCCAATCCTGCACTGGGCCATCCTCGATGCCAACTGGGTCGGCACCACGCGCGCCGATTGCACGAAAGAGGGCGCGTGCTGGGTGTTTATCCAACAGCGCTTCGGGCAGTTCATGTACGGCTACTACCCCGGCGACCTGCGCTGGCGCGTGGACCTGACCGTGTGGCTGGCCATCGTCGGCGTGGCACCGTTGTTCATCTCGCGTTTCCCGCGCAAGGCGATCTATGGCCTGGGCTTCCTGGTGCTGTACCCGATCATTGCCTACTTCCTGTTGCACGGCGGCATCTTTGGCCTGAGCAACGTGGCGACCAGCCAATGGGGCGGCCTGATGCTGACTCTGGTCATCGCCACCGTCGGTATCGCCGGCGCGTTGCCGCTGGGCATTGTGCTGGCCTTGGGGCGGCGCTCGAACATGCCGGCGATCCGGGTGGTCTGCGTGACCTTTATCGAGTTCTGGCGCGGCGTGCCGTTGATCACCGTGCTGTTCATGTCTTCGGTGATGTTGCCGTTGTTCCTGCCCGAAGGCATGGGCATCGACAAGCTGCTGCGGGCGTTGATCGGCGTGATCCTGTTCCAGTCGGCCTATGTGGCTGAAGTGGTGCGCGGTGGTTTGCAGGCGATTCCCAAGGGCCAGTACGAAGCGGCCGCGGCGATGGGCCTGGGCTACTGGCGCAGCATGGGCCTGGTGATTTTGCCGCAGGCCCTGAAGATGGTGATCCCTGGCATCGTCAACACGTTTATTGCGCTGTTCAAGGACACCAGCCTGGTGATCATCATCGGCCTGTTCGACCTGCTCAACAGCGTCAAGCAAGCCGCCGCCGACCCGAAATGGCTGGGCATGGCCACCGAAGGCTACGTGTTCGCCGCCCTGGTGTTCTGGATTTTCTGTTTTGGTATGTCGCGCTATTCCATTCATTTGGAACACAAGCTCGACACAGGCCACAAGCGTTAGGAGTTGTTGTTATGAGCGAAGCGATCAAACAGCCTGTGAGCCCTGAAGGCATTATCCAGATGCAGGGCGTCAACAAGTGGTACGGCCAGTTCCACGTGTTGAAAGACATCAACCTCAACGTCAAGCAGGGCGAGCGTATCGTGCTGTGCGGCCCGTCGGGTTCCGGCAAGTCCACCACCATCCGCTGCCTCAACCGCCTGGAAGAACACCAGCAGGGCCGCATCGTGGTCGACGGCGTGGAACTGACCAACGACCTCAAGCAGATCGAAGCGATCCGCCGTGAAGTCGGCATGGTGTTCCAGCATTTCAACCTGTTCCCGCACCTGACCATCCTGCAGAACTGCACGCTGGCGCCGATGTGGGTGCGCAAGATGCCCAAGCGCAAGGCTGAAGAAATTGCCATGCACTACCTGGAGCGCGTGCGCATTCCAGAGCAGGCCCACAAGTTTCCGGGCCAGCTCTCGGGCGGCCAGCAACAGCGGGTGGCCATCGCCCGTGCGCTGTGCATGAAGCCGAAAATCATGCTGTTCGACGAACCGACCTCGGCCCTCGACCCAGAAATGGTCAAGGAAGTACTCGACACCATGATCGGCCTGGCCGAAGACGGCATGACCATGTTGTGCGTGACCCACGAAATGGGCTTCGCCCGTACCGTGGCCAACCGCGTGATCTTCATGGACAAGGGCGAGATCGTGGAGCAGGCGGCGCCGAATGACTTCTTCGACAACCCGCAGAATGACCGGACCAAGTTGTTCTTGAGCCAGATCCTGCATTGATCGATGTTTGAAAAAATAAACCCGGCCTGGCCGGGTTTATTTTTGTCTGTTCATGAGGCCTTGAGCGCCTCATCTTCTGTGTTCACGGTATCAGTGAACCCCCGCAGGTCAGCGCCTTCGGCCAATACCTTGGCGTCGGCGAGCAAATGAGGGTAACGGTCCAATAATCGCATCAACAGAACCAGTGGCTTCGGTGGCAGAAGCTCACCGCGTTCATAACGTGAAAAAGCGTTGTGGCCGCCACCCGACAAGAGTTGCACGGTTTCTTTTTGCGTAAGGTGCAGCTTGCGACGGATGCGTTTCATCTCGTTGCCGATCATTGTCCGTGCGGCGTGGACGAGTTCATCCCCTGCTTTTGCGTGGCGTTCCGCACTATCCGGGTCATACATGCCGTCGCTGCATGCATGGCATTCCCAGCCAGAAAGGTCATCGACACGACGCTCCATCCCTTTGACGCTGATGGTCTCGCTACGGCCCTCGAACCGAGTCATGCCGTCGGGCGTACCGCATATAAAGCACTGTTGAGTCTTCATGAGTTGCACTCCTTGAAGGAGATTACCGGTGGGTTACCGCCTGAGCGGTAAGAGACCTTTATGTAAATCTCCATGCCGTGTGAACTGATGTGGTACACGTCCTGCCAGACCTTATGGTCTGCATAGGTAGTCATTGATTTGTACAACATCCTGGTTTGCAATTGAAAAACGACTTCTTGCATTTCATGGATCTCAAAGCCGAGTTTCCTTCCTGCGCTCTTCGCCGTTGAGGTAAATGCTTTTTCCTTAAGCCGCCTGACATCCGCCTTGATCACCGCCAGATCGTAATGAGGTGTGTACTTTTCCATAAGACACCTGAGCCGGATAATTACCCTCTAAGGGTAATTTTACTAATCGAAAATACTGCTCCTTTTCCTGCCTAAGAACCCTAGTGCGTTGCCTTTGTAGGTAACTCTGAATAGGCTGTAGGAAAATTCATCCTATGATTGGACGAAAGCCAACATTCCATGACAGACATCGCCCCCCTGATCAAACGCTCCCTGGTGGACCAGGCCCTGGAGCAGTTGCGCTGGCGCATTACCGAAGGCAAGTGGGCCATCGGCGAGCGCCTGCCCACCGAGCCGGAGCTGTCGGCCGAGTTGGGCATCAGCCGCAATACCGTGCGCGAAGCCATGCGCGTGCTGGCGTTCTGCGGGTTGATCGACATCCGCCAGGGCGACGGCAGTTACCTGCGTTCGATGACTGACCCGCTGGGGGCGATGCGGGCGTTATCCCATTGCACCCTGGGACAGGCGCAGGAGACGCGGCAGATTCTCGAAGTGGAGGCCGTCGGCCTCGCTGCCGCGCGCCGTACCGAGGACGATCTCAACGGCCTGCATGAGGCACTCAAGGCCAGCGCCGAGCTGTACCACGGTGACCTGGAGGCCTATATCAGTGCTGACCTGGTGTTCCACGCACGGCTGGTGGACGCCGCGCACAACCCCGCCTTGAGCGAGCTGTACCAGTATTTTTCGGCGGTCATCGGCGCCCAGTTGCGCCAGACCCTGAACATTTCGCCGCGCCGCCAGGCGGTGTTCGACCTGCATATCGCCCTGCTCGACGCCGTGGAACACCAGGACCCGGAACGCGCCAAATCCATCTGCCGGCAGTTGATTAATGAGCCTTGAAGCCAAACGCACGCCCGAACTCGAAGAACTGTTGATCGATGCCGAAGCCGACGACGAGGTGGTGCAACACCGCCACCCGGTGGTGAATCGCCCGTGGCTGTTGCTGTTGGGCCTGATCCTGGTGGCCTTGAACTTGCGCCCGGCGCTGTCGAGCATGGCGCCGTTGCTGGCAGACGTTTCCAGCAGCCTGGGGTTGTCGGCGGCCAGGGCCGGTTTGCTTACCACCTTGCCGGTGCTGTGCCTGGGCCTGTTCGCACCCATGGCGCCGATCCTGGCCCGGCGTTTTGGCGCCGAGCGCGTGGTGCTGGGGATTTTGCTGACCTTGGCCGCCGGCATCCTCCTGCGCAGTGCTTTTGGCGAAGTGGGTCTGTTCGTCGGCAGCCTGGTCGCGGGCGCGAGTATCGGCATCATCGGCGTGTTGCTGCCGGGCATCGTCAAGCGTGATTTCGCCAGGCAGGCCGGCGCCATGACCGGGGTCTACACCATGGCCCTGTGCCTGGGGGCAGCGCTGGCGGCAGGTGCAACGGTGCCCCTCAGTCATTATTTCGGCGATCGCTGGACCTTCGGCCTGGGCTTCTGGATTGTGCCGGCGCTGGTGGCGGCGTTGTTCTGGTGGCCCCAGGTCGGCCAGAAGCAGAGTGCCCACCAGGTCGCCTATCAGGTCAAAGGCTTGCTGCGCGACCCGCTGGCCTGGCAGGTGACCTTGTACATGGGCCTGCAATCGTCCCTGGCGTACATCGTGTTTGGCTGGCTGCCGTCGATCCTGATCGGCCGTGGCTTGAGTGCCACCGAAGCCGGGTTGGCGCTGTCCGGCTCCATCATCGTGCAATTGTTCAGTTCACTGGCCGCGCCCTGGCTGGCCACGCGCGGTAAGGATCAGCGCCTGGCCATTGTGGTGGTGATGCTGCTGACCCTCGGCGGCCTGTTCGGCTGCCTGTATGCGCCACTCGACGGGCTGTGGGGCTGGGCCATTCTGTTGGGGCTGGGCCAGGGCGGGACGTTCAGCCTGGCGTTGACCTTGATCGTGCTGCGCTCACGGGATTCCCATGTGGCCGCGAACCTGTCGAGCATGGCCCAGGGCATCGGCTACACCCTGGCATCCGCCGGCCCGCTCGCGGTGGGGCTGATACACGATTGGACCGGCGGCTGGGCTGCCACCGGCTGGGTGTTCGCGGTCCTCGGCCTGGGCGCCGTCGTCGCCGGTCTCGGTGCGGGGCGGGCGAAATACGTGGGTGTCAGCAGCGAAGCCGTCTAGAGATACACCACCTCCAGGGTCGCGGAACCGTCCAGGGGAATGTCGGTGCTCAGGTCCAGGTTCTGCTTGGCATTGATCACCGCCTCCAGGGTCAGCGTGCTGGTCAGGGTTTGGATGGCGGCCGGGCCGTCGGTGCTGCCCTCGATGTCGGTGAACCCCAGCAGGCTTCGGGCGCCGATGTCGATCGGGTTTTGATTGGCCGTGCGCCAGGCCGCGCCGCCGGTGGTGGATTCGGTGCCGAACACCTGTGGCAACGGGCTGGCCACGGTCTGCTTCGGGTCGAACTTGAGTGAGTAGACCCCGACCTTGTTGCCACTGTTGTCGTACCCCAACCCGTAATAGATCTCGCTGTTGACGTGGGCCGAACCTTCGCGGTTGTCGCGCATGCGCAACGCGTAGCGACCCGGTGCGTTGCAACTGACGGTCAACGTCAGGGATTTGAGCGGCAGCCGGGTGCCTGTGGCCTGGTTGAGGTCTTGTTGGGATATCTTGCCGAATTCGACCAACCCACCGCCGGAAAACACCGGGGTGCAGGCCATGGGGGTGATCAGGCCTGTCACGCGCAAGTCGACGGTGGAGGCGGCCTGGGCTGTCGATACAGGGGCCAGCCACGCACCGGCGGTTAGGGCGAGCAGTAACGTTTTCATGGTTTGACTCCTATAAGTACTTCACGGTCAGGGTCACGGAGCCGTCTATAGGCGCTTCTTTTATCAGCAGCAACGTGTCGGTCGGGGCGATGATCGGCTGGATCGACAAGCGGGCGCTCAGTTGTTGTACCGGCGCCGGGACGGTCACGTTCCTGATGGGGGTGAACGCGCTCAGGGCGTGCGGTGACAGAATTACCGACGGCGCCCACGTAGAAGGGCCGCTTGAGATGAGCGTGTACATCTCGACGCCGTCGGCCACGGCTGAATCGAAACTCAAATTCAAGGCGCCCAGCCTTTGGTTGTCGTTGATCAAGCCCAGGCCGAACGAATGGCTTTGATCACCGGAATAACTGGAGCCCTGTCGGTTATCCCGGGGTTCCAGGGCCAGCAGGGTCGACGCCTGGCAGTCGATCGCCAATTTCAGGCTATGAGGCGGCAGCCGGGTGGGTTGATGGGCGTTCAGGTCCTTGGCGGCGATCTTGCCTACGTCATACACGCCACCATTGGACAGGCTGGGTTCACAGGCACTGGGGGTGAGCTGGCCGCTGACGCCCAGGTCAACAGTGGAGGCGGCCTGCGCCAGTGAGTTGAGCAATAGCGTCGTGAGGAGCAAATAGCGATTGAACATGAGGATTCCTGTGGCACTTAGAAGTAGATGATTTCCAGGGTGGCTGAACCGTCGAGTTCGATTTCGCCGCTGAGGTCCAGGTCTACGAGTGGCGCGATCACGGCGTTCAGGGTCAGCAGCGCGCTCAGGTTCTGCAGGGCGTTGGGCCCCTCCGTGCTGCCGGCGGTCGCGGTAAAGCCCAGCAAGCTGCGGGCACCCAAGGCGATGGGGGTGGCGCTGGCGCCGCTCCAGGCGTTGCCGCTGGTGGTGGAGTCGGTACGGTACATTTGGGGCAGGCTGTCGGCGGTGACCAGGGCCGGGTCGACGGTCAACGCGTAACGGCCGATTTTCTGCCCGCGCGCGTCATGGCCCAGGCCGTAGGCGGTCTCGTCGACGCCGCCGGTGGCTGAGCCGCTGCGGTTGTCGTGCATCACCAAGGCAAAAGGCGTAGGCCCGTCACACGCGACGGTGAGGGTCAGCGGTCGGGAGGGCAGGGGCGTATCCCTGTCGTTGTGCAGGTCGCCGATCGATAACTTGCCAAAATCCACTGTCCCGCTGTTGGACAGGGTTGGCGTGCAGGCGGCCGGGGCGAAGCTGGCTTGCAGATGCAACGCCCGTGAACGGCCCGATGCGGGCGCGTCCACCAGCCCCTCCGTTTCCCAAGTGACGGCGTCGCGCACATGAGTGGCTGCATCGAGGGCCCAGGCGCTGACGTCCAGTTGCACGGAAAAACTGCTGCCGGTTGCGGGCTG
Source organism: Pseudomonas sp. MPR-R2A5 (assembly GCF_058793055.1). NCBI lineage: Bacteria > Pseudomonadati > Pseudomonadota > Gammaproteobacteria > Pseudomonadales > Pseudomonadaceae > Pseudomonas > Pseudomonas sp. MPR-R2A5. The sequence goes on along the minus strand of NZ_JBXAFK010000008.1, from coordinate 67,825 downwards.
GCCGTTGTACATCGGCACGATGCCGTGGTCAGCCCGCCACGTCAGCGTCGAGGCGACCGCCGCTGGCGCCTGGTCTTGTGCTGGCAGCAGGCCGAGTTCCACGGCCCGGCCATCCAGCACCCCGTCCCGCACCTGCACGCGGTAGCTGCCGCCTTCGGTGAAGCGCAAGCGCTCGGTACCGGCGGCCAGGGCGCGGTAAAACAGGCGCATGTCACTGGGTTGCGGGCAGTTCAAGGTCAGCGACAGACGGCGTTCGCCGAGCAATCGCTCTGGCGCAGATGCGGGGCCGCTGGCGCGTTTCATCAAGCCGAAATCCAGGCGCGACTGGCTGAGGTCCAGGCGGCAGTCGTCCTGTGCGTGGACGGTGCCGGCCAGGAGCGCCAAGGCGGCCAGGGCGTAGTGAAGGTTCATGATGGTGTCCTCAAGGAGTCTGGCAGCGCGCCGGGGCGGTTTCGTAGTACACGTGGGGGTCGGCCTTGGCGGGCAGTTCAAAGCGCAAGTGGCAGCGTGGCTGGCCGGGGGCCTTGATCCACAGCGTGCGGGTGTCGAGCACGTTGGGGATAAATACCTGGTTGTTTTCCTGGACCAGCGTGATGAACTCGCCGTCTTCGGTGGTCACCGCTGCGCCACGGGGCACGGGTCGGTCCAGGGTCAGCAGTGCGCGACGGGTCAGCGATACGCCGAATTCAACCCGGTCTACCGCGCCGCGCCCCGCCGATACCACGGCCAGTCCATTGCTGATGTCGGCATTGCGCGGCAATGAACGGGTTTGGACTTCCACCGGGCTACGGCCATAGGGGCTGAGCTGGGACGCCACGGCGTGGCCTTGCCAGTCGGTCCATACCGGGCCACTGGGGGTACTCACCTGCACGCCGGCCATCTCGCCCACCGACACCACGGCGAAGGTGTCGCGCACCGGGTAGGGCGAGAACGTCACCCCACCGCCATGCATGACCACTGCGCCACGGGCACCGCCCTGGTAGCTTGAGCGCTCGGCATCGGAGCGGGTGTAGTTGAAATCCAGCTGGCTGTAATACGGCAAGGCAGAAAGGCCGAGGGACGACTCCACCTCACGGTCGCGGGTGTCGTGTTCCACGGCGACCCGGTAAGCCAACTGCTCATTGATCTGTTCGTTGAGGCCCAGCCCGGTGCGGTGTTCACCCCTCGAGTTGCGCACCCATGCCCGGCCACGGCGACTGTCCCCAAGCGGCACGCTGAGATTCAGGTACAGGCTGTTGTCATTGTGCTGGCGGCCACTGACTTGCCATTCGGCCGTGGCGGAAACGGACACACCGCGTACCTGGGTGCCCCACGACGCCAGGGCACGGCTGCTGCTGTCGCCCTGGAACGAAGACGACCGGGACATGCCCGCACTGAACGCACCCCACCCTGGGTGGGACCAGGAAACCGTGGCGCTTTGCTGGTCGCGGTAGCGTGAGCGTTGCTGTGGCTCGGTGTCGGTGACGTACGTCGACTCGGTCAGGTCGCGGTACCCCTCAGTGCGCCAGGAGTTGGCGGCGCTGACCGCCCAGCGCTCGTTCAACTTCTGCGACCAGGACAGGTCGGTCTGCACACCGCGCTCGCGGATTCGGCGCGTCGCCTCTGCGCCCACCACGGCCACTTGCACCTGGCTGTCCTGCCAGGGCAACAACCCCAGGCTCAGGCCCGCCGAACGATAATCTTCGGCCGCCAGTACGCCGCTGCCGAAGCTGACTTGCGGATGGAGTGATGCACTCCAGCCGGCGCTCACCACCCACGGCTCGGCGGCCTGGCCATCGCCTATGCTACGTACCCGCCCGGCGGCCACCGAGTAGCCGGGCGCAGGCAGGTCCAGGCCAAGCATGGCCGCGGGTACGGTGAAGCGGCGTTCCTCGCCGGTGGCTTCCTTGACGGTCACTTCAACGTCGGAGCGCCCGTTCAGGCGCGGCACATTGCTCAACGAAAAGGGCCCGGCGGGCACCACGGTGGAGTGGATCAAGGTGCCGTTCTGGCGAACTTCGACCTGCGCCGGCCCATTGGCGATGCCGTTGATCGTCGCGCCCTGGTTCTGCTCTTGCAGGGCCTGTTCATTGAGCACTTGTACGCCGGTGATTTGCGCGCCGGCGAGTACCGGGTTGTAGAGGTTGATCTGCCCGGCCTGCAGCACCGCCTGTTGACTGGCGAAGGTGCGTTGGGCGTAGGCGTCCAGGTGGGTGGTGCGCGAGGCACGGTCTTGCCAGGTTTGTACCTGGCGACTGCGTACGATCCAGTCGCCCGCATTGAAACCGACCTCGGTATTGGCCGAGGCAAAACGGCTGGTGTCGTCGCTGTATTGGCTGTATAGCCCGGTGATGTCGTAATTGATCAGCGCGGCAAAACCGCCGGTTGAATAACCGGAAATGTCCTGCGTCAGCGGACGCAGCGCCTGGGTCGGTACCACCAGGGCCAGGCTCAGGCTGGCCGGGTCCGCATCGATCACGGTTTGTGGGTAGTCCTGGAGGAAGCCGTAGCAGCTGCTTTCCTCTGCCGGGCCGGTTGACGGCATAACCAACTGGCCGGCGTCGAGCAACGGTGGGTCGAAGCACAGCGCGCCGTGCTGATCGAAGCTCACGTCCACGCGGCCACGGCGCTGGCCGTTGACGCTCAGGCTGAGCGCATGGCGCCCTGGGGCGAACCGCGGTGCCTGCATCAACAGGCTGGCAAGCTCGGGGTCGATTCCCCGCTGACGCAACGTCTGCGGGTCGAAGGCGCTGGCCGTTGATGGGGTGTCCGCCCAGGCGGCGTTCGACAGCAGTATCTGCCCCAGGAACAATGGGATAAATGCCCGGCGTGGTGAAATGCCGGGCACGGCTTTGCCGTCACGGATGTTCATGACTGTGTTCACACAAGTGCACTCATAGGATGGAAAAACCGCCACGATTTCCTATCGCTGCAGGTCGTTTCCTGGTGGCCTTAGGGGTGGCCACTTCGTTTTTATTGGCGCCGTTACGTCCCTGGGCGGCGCTGAGTTACAGGCTGATCGCGGCGTCGTGAGCCGGTACTGCAAAGCCATACACCGTGGCCGGTTGCAGGCGTACGGTGGTGGCTGCCGCGCCATTGGTCGTCACCGTCAGTGTTTCGCCTGGCAACACGTAGGTGCGCGGCAACATGGCCGAGCCGTTACCAGGCAGCAATTGCAGCTCCTGGGCCAGGCGTACCACGTACGGCGTGGGGTTACGCACGCTCAGTTGGTCATTGTCCAAATGCCAGGTCAGGCCCAGCCAAGGCTCGCGGTTACGCGCCAGGCCTTTGGGGTGAATGATCACCGGCAGGTTCTGGCGCACGGTCACACCCACTTGGGCGCGCCCGGCCCGGTTGCGGTCCTGCTGGGCAGGCATGCCTTCGAAAATCACCCGCTTGAGGCGCTGGGTCTTCAACGGTTCCTGGCTTTGCAGGATGAAACGCACCAGCTGGCTTTTGGACGCTTCGACCCGGCTCAGGGGCGGGGTGACGAACAACAGGGTTTCGGGGTCCTCGGGGATGTTCTCAAGGGTCACGTGCATCAGGGCCACTTTGTTATCGGTGTTGCTCACTGACACAGAGGCTTCGCCATCTGCTTCATAGACGAGCACCACCGACGTGTCCGGCACCATGCCATCGGCCAGGCTGGCGGTGGCAACGCACAAGAGGCCAAGGGTAAGGCCGATCCAATGCCAGGTTGATAAAGAGCTGTACATCGTCATTACTCGCGAGGATTAGAGGTACTTGAGGTCCAGGGTGATCGAACCGTCGAGGGGGACTTCTTCTTTCAGGGTCAGGGTGTTGGCCGGGCTGATGGACGTGTCCACCCGCAGGCTCGCCACCAGTTGGCGCAAGGGCCCGGGCAACAGCACGCCGGCCGGGGCGAATGCCATGAGTTTGCGTGGGTAGGCGTGGGGCTCGGGTGTCCAGGTGGCGCCATTGTCCGCCGAGGTCAGGGTCTGCAAGGTGGCGTTGTCCCCCACTGGGCCGCGCAGTGACAAACTGACGTGCCCCAGGCGTTCGCTCGGCGCATGGATGTTCATGCCCAAGCCGTAGAACACCTGCGGGTCCGGGGACGAATTGCCCTGGTTGTCGATGCCTGTGAGGGCAAACAGGGTTGGGCCTTCGCAACTGATGCTCAGCCCCATTTGCTGGTTGGGCAGCACGGTGAAGTCAGTCAGGTTCAGCGTGCGTGCCGGGATCTTGCCGTAATCGACCAGGCCGCTGTCAGACAGCGAAACCGAGCAGGCCTGGGGCGTGATGCGACCGGCTATATCCAAGTCCACGGCGGATCTGGCGAAGGAGGGCGTCAGGTGCAAGGCGAGCAAGGTAAGTGCCAAACAGTGGATAGGTCGATTCATCGGGCAAAATCCCTGTGGGGGTTTTAGAGGTAATGGACTTCAACGGTACCGCTGGCCCGGAAGGCGACTTCTTCTGTCAGGGTCAGGCCGTCGGCACGGGCAATCTCCGCATAGATCTTCAAGTCGGTCGCAAAGTGCGTGCTGGGGATAGGCTGTGTCGGGTCAGTCGGATTGCTGGGGGCATGCAGTGAGTCGCCGATGTAAAACCCTTGGCCATTGTTACGGCTCCAGGTTTTGCCACCGTCTTCCGACTCGCTGATGTGTACGGTTTGGTTATCGGTCGTGGAGTTTTCAAAGGTGATACGGACCAGGCCGATCTTCTCTTGGGCCGGTGTCAGGCCCAGCCCCAGATACCAATAATTACTGCTGGTATCCGGCTGATTGTCGATGAGCTTGAACGCCATGGCGGTCGGGCCCTCGCAGTCGATTTTCAGCAGTAACCGGTTCTCTGCCAGCTTTGTTGTTGAGGTCTGGTTCAGGTCTTTCGCCGCCACCTTGCCGTAATCGATCTGCCCACCCGCCGATAGGCTGGGTGTGCAGGAGCTGGGGGTGATCAACCCCTTGACGCTCAGGTCGACAGTGGAGGCGGCGAATGCAGGTGCAAGACTGCCGAGCAAGCAACAGCTGATCAGGCTTTTAAGTGTGGTCTTCATGATGAGGAATATTCTTGGTAGAAGGGATCAGGGTCAGGGAATTACAGGTACTTCACTTGAAGGGTGGCGCTGCCATCGATGGGCACTTCGTCCACCAGGGGCAGGTCCTTGGCCGGTACCAGGGTGGTGAAGGCGCTCAAGCGGGCGTTCAGCACCTTGATGGCGATGGGCGTATAGAGGTCTGCCGGGGCGGCAAAGGCTGTGATACCGGCGTGGCCCAGGTATGACGAGATCCGCCAACTGCTGCCGCCGTTGCTGGATATGATGGCGTGCACCGGTTGAGTGTCGGCCACCGCGTCGAACACGCTGAAGGCGGCGCTGCCCAGCATTTGGTCGTCGTTGATGGTGCCCAGGCCATGGCTGGCGGGGTGAATGGCCGACGTACCGGCGCGGTTGTCGACGGTGGTCAGGGTAAAGAAGGTGGCCGCCTCGCAATTGACTTCCAGTAGCAACTCGCCGGTTGGCAGGCGGGTGGGCTGCTCTGGGTTGAGGTCCTTTACCGTCAGCTTGCCGTGGTCGACGATGCCGCCGCTGGACAACGTCGGTGTGCAGGAACTGGGCGTGATGGTCCCGCCGACACTCAAACTGGTGCTGCTGGCCGCGAAAGTCGCGGGTGCGCAGGCAATCAGCAGGCTGGCCACGAGGCCTGAGGTGAATCTATCCATGGGTAATCGTCCTGATTGAAGACGGGAACCATCTGCAAGCCGGCCGCTGGCAGTGTGGCGCAACCGTCGATAGGGGGGCTCCCATGCAGGGCAGGGAGGAGGGCGGTATGCTTCATGCCTGCGTGCTACAGGTACTTGACTTCAAGCGTGGCGAGGCCGTCGATTTCAACCTCTTCCTGGCCCATGTCCCAACTGTTGGTGGCGTTGATAAAGGTAGTGACCATCAGGTCTGCAGTGACGTTTTTGAGGGGGATAGGGCCCTCTCGACCGGTTGGCCTGTCACGAAACCCCAGCAGCTCCAAAGGACTGGTGATGGCTTCTTCATTGTTCATCCAGGTCAGGCCGCCATCCCTCGAGAGAATCGGGTAGAGGGGGCCGCCGTCGCCGTTGACAGGGTTCCCATACTCCAGATCGTACTGGCCGAGTTTTTGCGTACCGTTGACGAAGCCCAGGCCGAAACTATTCGAGTAGGTGGCCGAGCCTGCCCGGTTATCGGTTGCCTGGACCGCGAACAGGGTATGGGCGTCGCAGCCGATGGTCAGTTTCAAGACGGATGTAGGGAGACGGGTCCAATTGGTCGGGCTGAGGTCCTTGGCCGAAATCTTGCCGTGATCGACGACGCCATTAGCGGACAAGGATGGCGTGCACGCCGTCGGGGTGATCAGGCCAGTGACGGTCAGGTCCACACTGCTGGCGGCAACCGCAGCACCTGAGGTGGCGAGCATGACGAGAGTGGCGAGTGCTGCTAGGGGCTTTTTCATGTTTTGAAGTTCCGGTGCAAGGCTTGCTGACGGCAGGAAAACAGGAGATGCCGTCTGGTTTTCAGCGACCGGCGTGATGGCTGGTCGTCCCTCTCCGTGGGATGCGGCGCAATTTATCGGTCGTCGGTGTTGGCGCAAATACAACAATTACGAGAGTGAGTGGATCTTGCGCACGTGCAATAACTGATGTCGGAACGGGCTTGTCTATGTGTAGGTTTTATTAACTTTTCGTAGTTGTTGTATCGCCGGCACGCCTCGCTTCAAATATTTTCTTCCCTCTGATTAGTAAAAAAGATTCTCAACAGGATGGCTCGCCTTGCCGATATAGGCGTGCGGGCCACTGCCGCCGATCTATGCCTGTTTTGTAGGGGCGTTCCATCCAGGCCCGCGCATTGCGGTAAGTCGAGGTAGTCATGTCATCGGACATTCGCCCAGTCGACGGCGCTGGGGATGATCCGCTGCCGTCAAATGCCTCGCCTGCCCATTGGCAGGATTGCACAGTGCTGGTAGTCGACGACCATCCTGCCTATCGCATGATGATGAGCGCGATGCTGCAGCAGTTGGGGTTGGGCTGCGAGACCTGCGGTGATGGCCAGGCCGCGCTTGCCGCGCTCGATGGGCAACCGTTCGACCTGATCCTCACGGACTGCCAGATGCCGGTCATGAATGGTTATGCCTTGGCCCATGAAGTGCGCCGTCGAGAGCGTGAGTCGATGGCCGAGCCCGTACCGATCGTTGCCTTGACCTCCAACCTTGGGCCGAATGAAGTCCACCAATGCCTGGACGCGGGCATCAATGCCTGGCTGATCAAGCCCCTGACGTTCGGTCAACTGCGCAATGTCTTGCTGTATTGGTTGGCGGACGGCACCCCACTGGTGACAGACGTGCCGCGCACCCGAGAAGAGGATTGGCCGACGCGCGCCAGGCTGGTGCAACTGTTTGGTAGTGCGCAAGTGCTGGATGGGATGCTGGCCAGCCTGGTGCAGGAGGTACGCCAGGATTTGCAAGCCTTGTCCCATGCCATGGCGCATGTGGATGCGGACCAGACAGCACAGCACTTGCACCGCCTGATCGGAAGCGTGGCGTTCCTGGGGGGCACTCCGCTGGAGGCGCGCGGCATCCAGTTGATCAGCGCCGTGACGCGTGATGGGGTGGCGTTGCATGCCAGGGCGTTGTTTGGGTTACGGCAAGACTTGGTTCGTTATGTGGAATATCTGAAAGCTCTTTAGTGTTGATGTGTAGGACTTTTATTAAGGTTTGCGTAGGTTTTTTCTGTAGCCGTGTTCTTTTTGTTTTGTAGGTGAAAATCTTGCTCTCATAGATTGCTGGGCCACCTGCTGCTACTGCTGTTTTTGCCGGTTGTTGCGGGTTGCATCCGGCGCTATTTTTGCCCGAATCAAGTTGCCATCATGGTGGTTCTAATGCTTCGAGTAATTATTGCCGACGACCATCCGATTGTACGTATCGGCCAAAAAGTGGTGATTGAAGCCAACGGTCGCTGCAAAGTGGTGGGCGAGGCCGACGGGCCCGATCAATTGCTGGCGCTGATCGACAGCACACCCTGCGATATCGTGGTGACTGATTTCGCCATGCCGGGTAACCAGCAGGCCGATGGTTATAGCCTGCTGAGCCTGATGCATCGCAAGCACCCCGAGCTCCCGGTGATTCTGGTCACCATGTTCGCCAACGTCGCGACATTGCGCACGTCCTTCGCCCACGGCGCCCGGGCCATCATTGCTAAAAGTGCATCGGCCAGGGAGTTGCCTCAAGCCATTCAATCGATCAGCACCGGCAAGACGTTCATCAGCGAATGCCTGCGTCAGCAACTGGTGGAGGCGGGTACCGGGGATCAGCAAGCCGTGCCGCAATTGTCCGGCAAGGAGCGCGAGGTGGTGCGCATGCTCGCCAGCGGCATGACCGTCAGCCAGATCGCCGCGCGGGTCAACCGGAGTATCTCGACGATCAGCAAGCAGAAAAGCACCGCGATGAACCGGTTGTGTATTTCCACTGACGTGGATTTGTTCGCCTACGCCCGCAGCAGTGGGATGGTGCCCTGATGCCAGCCAGTTAAGAGATAGAACGGACAAATCCCGTGGCGAGCGGGCTAGCTGTGGCGAGCGGGCTTGCCCCGCGTTGGGCTGCGAAGCAGCCCCACTAAGATCACCGCGCTGTTTCAGATGGACTGCGGCCTGAGGTTTTGGGGCTGCTGCGCAGCCCAACGCGGGGCAAGCCCTAATGCCGTTCAGTTAAGCGTACATCGCCTTCTTGTAGGAGCGAGCTTGCTCGCGAAAAACGTCAACGATCACGCGTGTTTCCTGAATCAACGCGGCGCCTGTGAGTTCTTCGCGAGCAAGCTCGCTCCTACAAAAAAGCCTTAACTGAACGGCATTAGGGCAAGCCCGCTCGCCACAGTTACAGTGTTCCTCCTTGACTGACTGGCATTAAGCAAGCCCACTCATTTGCACAGTGAATGACAGTAGCCTTGGCGGCGCGACCGGCTTATCGTGCGTCAACTCTTCTGACGCCAAAGGACCCCGCCCATGAGTGATGCCCATAACGCCCTGATCACCGAGTTCTACAGCGCCTTCCAGCGCCTGGATGCCGAAGCCATGGCCGCCTGCTACACCGACGATGTGGTCTTCAGCGACCCGGCGTTCGGCGAGTTACGCGGGCGTGATGCCGGGGATATGTGGCGCATGCTCACCACGCGGGCCAAGGACTTTTCCCTGACGTTCGACCATGTGCGCAGCGATGAGCGCACCGGCAGCGCGCATTGGGTGGCGACTTACCTGTTCAGCGCGACCGGCAATACCGTGGTCAACGACATCGGCGCGCGGTTTGTGTTTCGCGACGGCAAGATCTGCGAGCACCACGACCATTTCGACCTGTGGCGTTGGTCGCGCCAGGCCCTGGGCCTCAAGGGGCTGTTGCTGGGCTGGTCGCCGGCATTGAAAAACGCGGTGCGTGCCCAAGCGCTCAAAGGCTTGAAGGCATTCCAGGCCGGTCGTTGATAAGATCAGCGCTCTTCTGGTTTGCCGAAATCGATTCATGATGACTCCCACTCAAGCCAAACCCTGGTTCGTGTACCTGGTGCGTGCCGCCAATGGCTCACTCTATTGCGGCATCAGCAACGACCCGGTGCGCCGCTTTGCTTCTCATCAAAGCGGCAAGGGCGCGCGGTTCTTTTTGTCCAGCCCCGCCGTGGCGTTGGTCTACACCGAGCAGTGCGCGAGCAAGGGCGAGGCGCTGCGCCAGGAACGGCTGATCAAGAAGCTGAAAAAAAGTGCCAAGGAGTGCCTGGCCGCGAGTGGTTCATTGATTTGAGTGATGGGTTCCCATCGTCCCCACGTACGGTTTTGCGGGCTAAGCTAGCGGTTCATTCCATTGAGCGGAGCCTGGCATGTCTGAGTTGATCCTGCACCACTACCCGCAGTCCCCCTTTGCTGAAAAAGCCCGCCTGCTCCTGGGGTTCAAGGGGTTGTCGTGGCGCTCGGTGCTTATCTCGCCGGTGATGCCCAAGCCTGATCTGACCGCCTTGACCGGGGGCTATCGCAAGACGCCGGTGTTGCAGGTCGGCGCCGATATTTACTGCGACACCGCCTTGATCGCCCGCCGCCTGGAGCAGGAAAAAGTGGCACCGACGCTGTTTCCCCAGGGCCTGGAACTGGTCACCCAGGGCTTTGCGGCCTGGGCGGATTCGGTGGTATTCGCCCATGCCGTGGCGCTGGTGTTCCAGCCTGAATCCCTGGCGGTCAAGTTTGCCAAGGTGCCGCCGCACCTGCTCCAGGTGCTGGTGGACGACCGCAGCAAACTGTTCAGCGGTGGCAGTGCGGCGCGGGTGTCCTTGGAGGTGGCCTTGCATCAATGGCCGGCGCTGGCCGGTCGCATTGAGCAGCAGTTGCAGCACTCGGTGGGGGATTTCCTGTTCGGTGAGCCTTCGATTGCCGACTTCGCCCTGGCCCATCCGCTGTGGTTCCTCAAAGGCTCGACGGTGACGGCGCCGCTGGTGGATACGTACCCCGCTGTCGCGGCCTGGCTGGAGCGGGTGCTGAGCGTTGGTCATGGCACCGCCAGTGAGATGACTGCCGAGCACGCCTTGGAGGTGGCGCGAAACGCCACGCCAGCCGCGCTGCCCGATGAACTGTTCGACGACCTGAATGGTTTCAAGGCCGGGCAGCCGGTGACGATCAGCGCCACGGATTATGGCGTTGACCCGGTGGCCGGCGAGCTGCGGTTTGTCGGGCGCGAAGAGCTGATCCTGCGGCGTACCGATGAACGCGCTGGCACCGTGCATGTGCATTTCCCACGCATGGGTTTCCGCATTCAGGCGCAATAAATAAAAAATATCTGCAAATAAATGTGAGGTTTTTCGACAGCCCATCCGTGTAGTGCTTGAAACTGCGATCTATTCGCATTAACAGCGTTTTCTACACGGGTTCTCACAGCATGAAGTCGACGGCGGGCGGTTGGGTAAAACAGTGGCTGGGAGCCTCGGTATTGACGGTGTCTGGGCTGGCATTGCTGCCCTTGAGCGTGGCGCAGGCGCAGGAGCAGCAAAGCGCTCAGTTCAACTTTGCCCAGGCCGCCAAGCCGCTGCCCCAGGCGCTGAGCGATTTCAGCCGGGTGACCGGCATCAGCGTGATCTACACCGATGAAGCCCCCTATGGTCTCAACGCCCCGGCGGTCAGTGGGCCGATGAGCGCCACCCAGGCCCTGCAACGCTTGCTGGGCGGCTCCGGCTTGACCTTCCGCCAGATCGACGCGCGCACCCTGGCCCTGGAACCGCTGCCCACCGACGGTGCGGTGAACCTCGGCGCGACCACCATCAGCGGTGTCGGCCAGGCCCAGGACAGCACCAGCTACCAGCCTCCGCCCACCAGTTCGGTGATGCGCTCCCATGCTTTGCTGCTGGAAACCCCGCAGACCGTCAACGTCGTACCCGCCCAAGTATTGCGCGACCAGACCCCGCGCAACCTGGATGACGCCCTGGCCAATATCAGCGGCATCACCCAGGCCAACACCCTGGCCAGCACCCAGGACGCGGTAATGCTGCGTGGCTTTGGCGACAACCGTAACGGCTCGATCATGCAAGACGGCATGCCGGTGGTGCAGGGCCGCGCGCTGAACGCCACGGCAGAACGCGTTGAAGTGCTCAAGGGGCCATCGTCGCTGCTGTACGGCATCCAAGACCCGGGCGGCGTGGTCAATATCGTCAGCAAAAAGCCCGAGCTGAGCCAATCCACCGCTCTGACCGTGCGCGGTTCCACCTTTGGCGATGGCAAGAACGGCAGCGGTGGCAACCTCGATACCACCGGCCCCATCGGTGATTCGGGCCTCGCTTATCGCTTGATCGTCGACCATGAAGACGAAGACTACTGGCGCAACTTCGGCACCCACCGCGAATCGCTGGTGGCGCCGTCCCTGGCCTGGTACGGCGACACCACCAAGCTGCTGTTCGCCTATGAGCACCGTGAATTCCTCTCGCCGTTCGACCGTGGCACCGCGATCGACAAGTCCAACCACCCACTGGACATCCCCTCCACGCGGCGCCTGGACGAACCGTTCAACAACATGGAGGGCCGTTCCGACCTGTACCGTTTCGAGGCCGACCACGACCTCAACGACGACTGGAAGGCGCATTTCGGCTACAGCTGGAACCGTGAAACCTACGACGCCAGCCAAGTGCGCGTCAGCGCGGTGAATGACAATGGCACCCTGACCCGCAGAATGGACGGCACCCGGGGCGCGATCACCACCGACCGTTTCACCACGGCCAGCCTGGAAGGCAAGGTGAACGTGCTGGGCATGCAGCATGACCTGGTGTTCGGCCTGGATGACGAATACCGCAAGATCTACCGCGCCGACCTGATCCGCCAGAACTCGCGCGGCACGTTCAACTACAACAACCCGGTGTATGGCAACGAAGTTGCGGGCACCACCGTCAGCGCCGCCGACAGTGCCCAGACCGACCTGTTGCGCAGCGACTCGCTGTTCTTCCAGGACGCCATTCACCTGACCGACCAGTGGATTCTGGTGGGCGGTGTGCGCTACCAGATGTATGACCAATACGCCGGCAAGGGCGTGCCGTTCAAGGCCAACACCGATGGCAATGGCCAGGCCTGGGTGCCGCGGGCCGGCCTGGTGTATCGCTACACTGATGAGCTGTCGTTCTACGGCAGCTACACCGAGTCGTTCAAACCCAACTCCACCATCGCCGCCTTGGCCGATGGCAGCACGTTGACCGGCGACCTCACGCCGGAGGAATCCAAGTCCTGGGAACTGGGGGCCAAGCTCGACATACCTGGGCGCGTGACCGCCAGCGTGGCGTTGTTCAACATCGACAAGCGCAATGTGCTGGTGTCGGTGGGCTCCGGTGCCAACACGATCTACAGCATTGCCGGGCAAGTGCGTTCCCGTGGCCTGGAACTGGACGCCAGCGGCCAGTTGACCGACAAGTGGAGCCTGATCGGCAGCTATGCCTTCACCGACGCCGAAGACGTCAAGGACAACGACCCGACGCTGCAAGGCAACCGCCTGCAAAACGTGGCCAGGCACACCGGTTCGTTGTCGGTGGCCTATGACTTCGGCACTATTTTCGGTGGCGACCAGTTGCGGGTGGGGACCGGAGCGCGCTACGTCGGCGAGCGCGCAGGCGATGCCGCCAACGACTTCGATTTGCCGGGCTACACCGTGGCCGACGCGTTTGCCACCTATGACACCAAGATCGACGGGCAGAAGGTCAAGTTCCAGTTCAACGTGAAGAACCTGTTCGACCGCACCTACTACACCTCGGCGGCCAGCCGCTACTTCGTGTCGATAGGTGATGCGCGGCAGGTGTCGGTGTCCAGCACCCTGGAGTTCTAAAGCCTGGCGGGTTTGTTGGGGTTAGCAGGCTTGTTATGGCTAGCAGGCTTGTTGTGGCAAGCGGGCTTGTTGTGGCGAGCGGGCTTGCCCTAATGCCATTCAGTTAAGCGTACATCGCCTTCTGTAGGAGCGAGGGGGACGCCTAGTTCTTGCTCGCGAAAAACGTCAACGATAACGCGTGTTTCCTGAATGAACGCGGCGCCTGTGAGTTCTTCGCGAGCAAGCTCGCTCCTACAAAAAAGCCTTAACTGAACGGCATTAGGGCTTGCCCCGCGTTGGGCTGCGAAGCAGCCCAAAAACTCAGCCCCGGAGCTGACTGACACACTGCAGCGCTCTTATTGGGGCGGCTTCGCCACCCAACGCGGGGCAAGCCCGCTCGCCACAACAAGCCAACTCGCCACGACAGGCCCGCTCGCCACAGGAGTACGGAGCTGTTAGCGTTGCGGCCACTAATGGCTTTGCGGAACACAGTACTGATGCACTTTGGGCGATGGCTACACCTGCTGTACGTGAGTTTTTTACTGGGGGGCTGTGCGAGTGTTTCGCCGCCTTCCACACCATCAACACTCGATCACCTGCTGGCCGATCCTGCCCTGAACGGCTCCACGGTTTCCGTCATGGTGCGCGATGCCCGCAGCGGCACCACGCTTTACCAGCACAACCCGCGCACGCGCTTGGTTCCCGCGTCCAACCTCAAGCTGCTGACCACGGCGGCGGCGATGGACGTGCTCGGGCCGGACTACCGGTTTTCCACGCAACTGTTGAGCGACGGCCGCCACCAGGGCGAGCGCCTGATCGGCAACCTGTACCTGCGTGGCCTGGGTGACCCGACAACGCAGTTCGCCGACTACCAGGTCCTGGCCGCGCAGTTGGCCAGCCAAGGTGTGCGTCAGGTGTCGGGTGACTTGGTGTTCGATGACACCTGGTTCGATACCGAGCGCCTCGGCGTCGACTGGGCCCAGGACGACGAAAGCACCTACTACGGTGCGCAGATTTCGGCGCTGACGGTGTCACCCGATACGGATTTTGATGCTGGCACTTTGCTGGTCACCGCCAAGGCGCCGCTCAGTGCCGGCCAGCCGGTGAGTGTGTCGATCAGCCCGGCCACCGACTATGTGCAACTCAGCAATCGTGCGGTGAGCGGCGCGGGCAACAACTACGCCATCACTCGCCAGCACGGCACCAACCTGCTGCAACTCAGCGGTGCACTGGCGCCGGGAAAGCAAAGCCGGCAGTGGGTGAGTGTGTGGGAACCGACGCAACTGGTGGCCAATCTGTTTGAGCAGGCGCTGGCGCAGCAGGGTATCCAGGTGTTAGGCCCTCGTGTGTTCGGGGGCGTGAGCCCAGCGACGGCGACGCTGTTGGCGGAGCATCGATCGGCGCCGTTGCAAGATTTGATCACGCCGCTGCTCAAGCTTTCGAACAACAACATGTCCGAAGCTCTGCTCAAGGCCATGGGCCGCAAAACCTCCAATGCGGGCACGGCGGTGGCGGGCGTGGCGGCAGTCGCGGCGTTTATGCAGCGCCAGGGCATGGACCCGGCGACGCTCAGCCAGGTGGATGGCTCCGGTTTGTCGCGGCGCAACCTGGTGTCGGCGCAAAATCTCACCGACCTGTTGCTGGCCGCTTCGAAACAATCCTGGTTCGACGCCTGGTACAACGCCTTGCCGATTGCCGGCAATGCCGAGCGCATGACCGGCGGCAGCCTGCGTTATCGCCTGCGGGGCACCGCCGCCGAAAACAACCTGCACGCCAAGACCGGCTCCATGGGCGGTGTGTCATCACTGAGCGGATACATTACCGACAGTGAGGGACGGCGCCTGGTGTTTTCAATGATCAGCAATAACTACATCAGCGACGCAGCCCCCATCCGCACCCTCGAGAACCGCCTGGCACTTGCCCTGGCCCAGTGGCACGACTAGCTCAGGGCTGGTAGCCCATCCGCCAACTCACGGCCCGGGTCGCCGCCAGCAAGCGCTGCGCCGCCGGGCCATCTTCGTCGGCGTGGAACAGTGAGGTGGGGCCGACCACGGTCATCACTGCAGCCACCTGGCCAACCGCGTTGAACACCGGCGCCGACAATGCATCCACCCCCGGCATCAGCAGGCCATGCACAAAGTGCAGGCCGCGCTGGCGGATCTGTTCGCAGGTGAGGGCATAAGCCTGGTCGTCGGCCAGGGCATGGGCGATGCCAGCCTCGATCTCGCGTTCACGCAATTCGACGGTTTCCCGCGACGGCAGGAAGGCACTGAACACCAGCCCGGTGGACGAGCTGAGCAGCGGCAGTACCGAGCCCAGTTGCGTCACCACCGTCACGGCGCGCACCGCCGGCTCGATCTGCACCACGGTCGCGCCCTGGTTGCCCCACACCGCCAGGAAGCAGGTTTCATTCAATTCGTCGCGCAGTTCGGCCAGGGGCAGGGCGCCGACTTTCAACACGTCCATACTGCCCAGGGCGGCCAGGCCCACGCGCAAGGCTTCGCGGCCCAGGCCGTAATGGTTGGTGGCGGTGTTCTGTTCGGCAAAACCGGAGGCGATCAACGCCTGGAGATAACGGTGCACCTTGCTCGCCGGCATCTGCACATGTTCGGCCAGGCGCGACAGCGAGGTGGCGGGCGACAGTTCGGCCAGGGCCTTGAGGATATCGGTGCCCACTTCGGCCGAGCGGACTTTCTGTTTACCGGTGTCGCGGGGCTTTTCCATGGAGGGGCGGGAATCCGAGAGATGAGTGGGCGTCTTTATAGCTTGACGGTCGGCAGTGATCAAATTACGTTATGCGTAACTGGATTACGATAAAAACAACTTCCGCCAGAGGATGATCCATGAACCTCGAATACCTGTCGGGCTTCGGCAATGAATTCGCCAGCGAAGCCCTACCCGGCGCGCTGCCCGTCGGCCAGAACTCCCCGCAAAAAGCGCCCTACGGTCTCTACACCGAACTGTTTTCCGGCACGGCCTTCACCATGGTGCGCAGCGAAGCGCGCCGTACCTGGCTGTACCGCATCCAGCCGTCGGCCAACCACCCGGCGTTCGTCAAGCTGGAGCGGCAATTGGCCGGTGGCCCGCTGGGGGCGGTCACGCCCAATCGCCTGCGCTGGAACCCGCTGGAGCTGCCGAGCGAGCCGACGGATTTTATCGAGGGACTTGTCGGCATGGTCGCCAATTGCGCGTCGGAAAAACCGGCGGGCATCAGCATCTACCACTACCGCGCCAACCGATCGATGGAGCGCGTGTTCTTCAACGCCGACGGCGAGCTGTTGATCGTGCCTGAGCAGGGCCGCTTGCGCATCGCCACCGAACTGGGGGTGCTGGAGGTTGAGCCGCTGGAAATCGTCGTACTGCCGCGCGGCCTGAAGTTCCGCGTCGAATTGCTGGATGCGCAAGCGCGTGGCTACGTCGCCGAGAACCATGGCGCACCGCTGCGCCTGCCGGACCTGGGGCCGATTGGCAGCAATGGCCTGGCCAATCCCCGCGACTTCCTGAGCCCCGTCGCCCATTACGAAGACCTCAAGCAGCCCACCACCCTGGTGCAGAAATTCCTCGGTGAACTGTGGGCCTGCGAGCTGGACCACTCGCCGCTGAACGTGGTGGCCTGGCACGGTAACAATGTGCCGTACAAATACGATCTGCGTCGCTTCAACACCATCGGCACCGTGAGCTTCGATCACCCCGACCCGTCGATCTTCACCGTATTGACCTCGCCCACCAGTGTGCATGGCTTGGCCAACCTCGACTTTGTGATCTTCCCACCGCGCTGGATGGTGGCCGAGAACACCTTCCGGCCACCGTGGTTCCACCGCAACCTGATGAACGAATACATGGGCCTGATCCAGGGCGTCTACGATGCCAAGGCCGACGGTTTCCTGCCCGGCGGTGCATCGCTGCACAGCTGCATGAGCGCCCACGGCCCGGATGGCGAGACCTGCACCAAGGCCATCAATGTCGAGCTGGCGCCCCACAAGATCGATAACACCATGGCCTTTATGTTCGAGACCAGCCAAGTGCTGCGCCCGACCCAGTTCGCCCTGGAATGCCCGCAACTGCAACCCGCTTATGACGCGTGCTGGGCCTCGCTGCCCGCCACCTTCAACCCGAACCGGAGATAACCCATGACGCAACCAACGCTTGCCCGCAGCTGGGTCGCCAGTGCCAATGGTCACCGCGACTTCCCCCTGCAAAACCTGCCGCTGGGCGTGTTCAGTATCCATGGCTCGGCACCGCGCAGTGGCGTGGCGATTGGCGACTGTATTCTCGACCTGCTGGCCGTGCGCGATGCGTTTGACGGCGAAGCGCTTCGCGCCGTCGATGCCACCACCGGCGGACAGTTGAATGCCTTCTTCGAACTGGGCCGTGGCCCGCGCATGGCCCTGCGCGAGCGCCTGTTGGAATTACTGGGGGAGGGCAGCCCGCTGCAAGCGCGTGAGGCCCAAGTGCTGCACCACGCCGCCGATTGCCAGATGCACTTGCCGGCGAAGATCAACGACTACACCGACTTCTACGTCGGCATCGAGCATGCGCAGAATGTCGGCAAATTGTTCCGCCCCGACAACCCCTTGCTGCCCAACTACAAGTACGTGCCGATTGGTTATCACGGCCGCGCCTCGACCATTCGCCCCTCCGGCACCGACGTGCGTCGTCCCAAAGGCCAGACCTTGCCAGCCGGCCAGGCCGAGCCGACATTCGGTCCCTGCGCGCGCCTGGATTATGAGTTGGAGCTGGGTATCTGGATCGGCCAGGGCAATGCGATGGGCGATTCGATTGCCATTGGCGATGCGGCAGACCACATCGCCGGTTTCTGCCTGCTCAACGACTGGTCGGCGCGGGATATCCAGGCCTGGGAATACCAGCCGCTGGGGCCGTTCCTGTCCAAGAGCTTTATCACCAGCATCTCGCCCTGGGTGATCACGGCCGAAGCTCTGGAGCCGTTTCGCAAGGCACAACCGGCGCGGCCTGAGGGTGACCCGCAACCGTTGCCGTACCTATTGGATCAACGCGACCAGGCGGCGGGCGCCTTCGATATCGAACTGGAAGTGCTGCTGACCACGGCCGCGATGCGCGAACAGAACCTGCCAGCCCATCGCCTGGCCCTGAGCAACACCCTGCATATGTACTGGACCGTCGCGCAATTGGTGGCGCACCACAGCGTCAACGGCTGCCAGTTGCAGGCCGGTGACCTGTTCGGTTCGGGCACGTTGTCCGGGCCCGAAGCCGGGCAGTTCGGCAGCCTGCTGGAGATGACCGAGGGCGGTAAGAAAGGGGTCGAACTGCCTTCCGGCGAGGTGCGCCGATTCCTCGAGGACGGCGACGAAGTCATCCTGCGCGCCCGCTGCAGCCGCGAAGGCTTTGCGTCCATCGGGTTTGGCGAATGCCGTGGCACCGTGGTTGCGGCGCGCTAGGGGGGCAGGGCAATGGAACTTTATACCTACTACCGCTCCACCGCATCGTACCGGGTGCGTATTGCCCTGGCCCTCAAGGGCCTGGATTACAGCGCTGTACCGGTCAACCTGCTGGTGCCGCCTGGCGGTGCCAATCACCAGCCCGCGTACCTGGCGATCAACCCGCAAGGCCGTGTGCCGGCCTTGCGCACGGATGACGGCGAGCTGTTGATTCAATCCCTGGCGATCATCGAGTACCTGGAGGAACGTTATCTACAGGTGCCGCTGCTGGCGCAGGACCTGGCGACCCGTGCCCATGCGCGCGGGGTGGCTTCGATCATCGGCTGCGATATCCACCCGCTGCACAACTCCAGCACCCAGAACCTGCTGCGCCAGTGGGGGCATGACGAGGCTCAAGTGCTGGAATGGATCGGTCATTGGATCAGCCAGGGCCTGGCTGCCGTCGAGCAGTTGATTGGCGATCAGGG
Source organism: Pseudomonas sp. MPR-R2A5 (assembly GCF_058793055.1). Lineage (NCBI taxonomy): Bacteria > Pseudomonadati > Pseudomonadota > Gammaproteobacteria > Pseudomonadales > Pseudomonadaceae > Pseudomonas > Pseudomonas sp. MPR-R2A5. Next base: position 48,679 of record NZ_JBXAFK010000008.1, on the reverse strand, counting down.
TTTTTGCTTTGGCGAGCAGCCGGGGCTGGCGGATGTGTTCTTGATCCCGCAGTTGTACGCGGCGCAGCGTTTCAAGGTCCCGCTGGCGGCATACCCGCGCATCGGGCGAGTGGCGGCGTTGGCGGAGCAACATCCGGCGTTTGTGCAGGCGCATCCGGCGAACCAACCTGATACCCCATGACGCTGGAGACTTGTATAGAGCACTGGTGGCCCCTAAATCACTGATAGCCGGCCCGATACTGCATTTACGGCGAGCAATATCACTGTGGCGAGCGGGCTTGTTGTGGCGAGCGGGCTTGTCCCGCGTTGGGCTGCGCAGCAGCCCCAAAACACAGTCTCGGAGCTGCCTGGCACACTGCAGCGCTCTTATTGGGGCTGCTGCGCAGCCCAACGCGGGGCAAGCCCTAATGTCGTTCAGTTAAGGCTTTTTTGTAGGAGCAAGCTTGCTCGCGAAGAACTCACAGGCGCCGCGTTGATTCAGGAAACACGCGTGATCGTTGACGTTTTTCGCGAGCAAGCTCGCTCCTACAGAAGGCGATGTACGCTTAACTGAACGGCATTAGGGCAAGCCCGCTCGCCACAGGACGGTGTTTTCCTGGAAAGAGGGTGTTCAATGCACCACGGAGTTGGGGGGCAGGTGCCCCAGCCGCTCGGTCAGGCGCAGGCGCTGGATCGGGTCTTCGCTGAGCAGCAGCGCATGTTCCAGGTCGAAGCGTTCGGCGCTGGGGCAGTCCAGGCGTTGGTACAGGCTGGCGCGCGCCAGGTAGTCGGCGGCGCTGGCATTGCCCAGTTCCAGCACGCGTTCGGCGTCGACCAGGGCCGCCAGCGGCTCGTCATTGGAGAGGTGCAGTTGGCGCAGGTTGCGCGACAGGCGTTGCAGGATCGAACGGGGTTCGGCGGTGTGCAGGTGGTCCGATTGCAACTTGAGGTTGGGGCCGTATTGGCGTTGCAGCAGCTCGCGGCAATCATTGGGGTAGAGGCGCCGACCGCCGCACGGATCGAGCAGGTGGTCGGCGCCGGGGACTCGCAGCAGGAAGTGGCCGGGGAAGTTGACGCCGACCATGGGAATATTCAGGCGCCGCGCCAGCTCCATCGCGATCAGGCCCATGGCCAACGGTTGCCCGCGCTTGCGTTGCAGCACCTTGTCCAGCAAGGCAGCGGCGGGGCGCAGCGGGGTGAATTCGTCCTGGGCGAACCCCAGGTCATTCATGCGCCGCAGCAGCGGTTGACCGAGCTCATCCGCCGGTAGCATGGGCATGCCCACATTCACCTGTTGTTCCAGCGAGATCAGGTCCTGCAGGATCACCAACGGCTGCACCGCCGGGTCATGTTCGGCAGCAATCCACAGCGCTGCTTCAAACAGCGCGGGGGGTGAACGTTCCAGGCAGGCGAAAAAAGCTTGGCGCGGCTTCATTGCGTTCTCCGACGGATGCCTCCGTTTTAGCCTTGCTGTGAATTTTCGTCCAGTGGCTTGAGAAGGATCCTATCTGCTTATGTCGCAGGGCCTGCAAAACCGGGCGGCTTATTCCAGTGCACTTCGGCAGTTTTCTACCGCAAGCCTATACTTGGCGACACCAGACGTGATTCGGGAGCTCGACGATGTTTGCTCTCATGCACAGCTACCGCCTTGAATCGCTGCACCTGAGCATTGACCCGGTGACGGGGTTGAAGGCGGTCATCGCCATCCACAACAGCCGCCTGGGACCCGCTTTGGGCGGCTGTCGCTACCTTGCCTACCCCGATGACGAAACGGCCGTCGCCGATGCCGCGCGCCTGGCCCAAGGCATGAGCTACAAGGCCGCCCTGGCCGGGTTGCCGGTGGGCGGCGGCACGGCCGTGATCCAGCGCCCCGCCCATGTGGAAAGCCGGGCGGCGCTGTTCGAAGCCTTCGGCCGGTGCATCGAGCAACTCAATGGCCGCTACATCACCGCCATCGACAGCGGCACGTCGGTGGCCGACATGGACTGCATTGCCCAACACACCCGCTTCGTCACCAGCACCACGGCGGCCGGCGACCCTGCGCCCCATGCTGCCATGGGGGTGTTCGCCGGCATTCGCACCACTGCCATGGCGCGCCTGGGCAGCGACAACCTTGAGGGCTTGCGCGTGGCGATCCAGGGCCTGGGCAATGTCGGGTTCGCCCTGGCTGAACAACTGCACGCCGCTGGCGCCGAACTGCTGGTCAGCGACATCGACCACGGCAAGGTGCAACTGGCCATGGAGCAGCTCGGCGCGCACCCCATTGCCAACGACGCCTTGCTCAGCACGCCCTGCGACATCCTCGCGCCCTGCGGCCTCGGCGCTGTGTTCAACCGCACCAGCGTCGGCCAACTGCGCTGCGCCGCCGTGGCCGGCTCCGCCAGCGCACAACTGACCAACCTGCAAGTGGCCGACCAGTTGGAAGGGCGCGGCATCCTCTATGCCCCGGACTACGTGATCAACTCCGGTGGCCTGATCTACGTTGCCCTCAAGCACGGCGGTGCCGAGCTGCCGACCATCACCGCACACCTGTCGAACATCGGCACGCGCTTGACCGAAATATTTGCCCACGCCCAGGCCGAAAAACGCTCCCCGGCACGGGTGGCGGACGAATTGGCCGAGCGCCTGCTCTACCAATAACCAGGCATTAAAAAGGCCCTGAACCGATGATTCAGGGCCTGTTCAATTCGGGCTTTATTCCGCCGCGGCGTTGAGCAACTCGGACAACGCGTCCGGCTGGCTCTTGAACGCCTTGGCAAATACATCGCGGTTCTTCGCCATGTAGATCCCGGCCTCTTCAACCTGCTGCTCACTCAGGGACGGCACGGCTTTTTGCAACACTTCTGCTAGCAACTCGGCGAGTTCAAGCATCTTGTCATGACGGTCAGCTTCGGCTTTATCCATGAACAAACGCTCCAGATCTCGGCTGCTGCGGTATACCACTTCGACGGCCATTCACCACCTCACATGCCTTCACGATAGTTGTCTTTTGCTACTACTGTATCTATATACAGCGAAAAGCATATGCCAAACGCGCGGGTTTGGATAGCAGGATTTTTAATGTAGCTGCTAAGTGGGAGATTGCTACAACGGAAATTTCTGACTACCTGCCGGGATTTTGCTGGAAACATCCCAGGGTTTACCGTCCTCAGTGGCCTTGATAAATCCGTTTTCGAATGACGTGCCTCATGTCACCCCGCCATCATCTCATGCCTACCCTGGCCTTTTTTCTGCATGCAGAACAACCGTCATGTCCAACCTGCATTATCCGGTCGAACCGACCTAAGGAAGTATCATCGTGAAATTCAACTGGGCCGAAAAGCTGCGCCAGAACGTCCATGGGCTGGCCGAGTCCCTGGGTAATCTGTTTGTCGAGTCGTTCCACTACCTGGCGTTGTTCGCCATTGGTGCGGTGACCGCCTGGGCGGCGGTGATGGAGTTCCTGGGGATGCTGGAGAACGGGCACATCAAGATCGATGACATCTTGCTGCTGTTCATCTACCTGGAATTGGGGGCCATGGTCGGGATTTATTTCAAGACCAACCACATGCCGGTGCGTTTCCTGATCTACGTGGCGATCACCGCGCTGACGCGCCTGTTGATCTCCAACGTGTCCCACCACAACCCGCCGGACATCGGCATCATCTACCTGTGCGGCGGGATTCTGCTGCTGGCGTTCTCGATCCTGGTGGTGCGCTATGCCTCGTCGGCGTTCCCTTCGGTGAAGGTCGAAGGCCCGCGTCGCAAGGGCGAGGCGAACCTGGAAACCGAGAAGGGCGAGCTTTAAAGCCCGATGCTGAAAGGCAGGGCACGGGTGGGCGGTCGCTGCAATAGTTTGTGACTGTCCCCGTCCGTCATCACCGCCAGGATTTCCATGGCGCTGTGGCCCTGCTCGATGGCAATGCCGAACTGGATGCTTTGCACCAGGCGTTTGAGCCGTTGCGGGTCGTTGCGTTGTTCGGCGCTGATCATGCGCTTGGCCACCACCCCCTTCTCGTTGGAGAGGGTGAGCATGATGCTGCCATCCAGCCGCTGGATGCTCAGGTTGACCCGGTATTGAGGGGTGAACGTGTCGGTGATGATCTGAAAAGGGTTGTCCATGGTGCGTTACCGCCTGATAAGAACATGCAGTCATTGACGACCGGCGTCTGGATTAGTTCGCGTTGCCTGACCACCGGCCACTCCGTCGCTGAGGTTTCACAACATCCGTTTGCCTCATCAGCCATACAGCAAGGGGCGTGCCGTACAGCGGCCTCCCAGGCGTTGAAATCAGAATGTGGGAGGGGGCTTGCTCCGGATGACGGTGGATCAGCCAATGAATACTCGGCTGAACCACCGTCAGCGCAAACAAGCCCTTCCCGCCGTTGTGCTGTGGTGTGCTGGCGTGCTGTGCGTCGTTTCAGGGCAATACCGAGAAAATGATCGCAGACAGCGCAATCAGCCCGATCACCACGACGAACACGTTCGATACTGGGGGGGATTTTTCGCGGATTGCACCCATGGGGAGAGGGGCAATTATAACGATCGCGGGGAGGTAAGAAGATGTAACTAACTCCCCACCCTACCAGCGTTTTTGCTCGTAGTCAGGGTTAATTTGTAATGTAGGATTTATCTTTGCAAAGGGCTTGAAATGTTCTTCTGAGTGCTCAATTGTGTAATCAAGAGGTCATGGTTTCACCACCCCGGTGTTGCAGTTTGTGATCTCTCGCGAGCTAGCTGAAATAAGGGAAGAACTATGCAAATCCAAGTCAATAGCGATAACCATATTGAAAGCAGCATCCGACTGGAGGAGTGGGTACGTAATACCATTGAAAGCACGCTCGAACGTTATGAAGAGGACCTGACCCGCGTTGAGGTCTACCTGCGGGATGAGAACGGCGACAAGCCCGGTCCCCACGATTTAAGTTGCCGCCTGGAAGCACGGCCAAAGGGCCATCAACCGCTTTCGGTACTGCATAAGGCCGATACCCTGGAGCAGGCGATCGACGGTGCAGCGACCAAACTGGATCATGCGTTGGAACATTTGTTCGGCAAACTGCAAGGCAAGCCCCGCGCTGCCGCTAAAAGCCAGCCAATCAACAAAGTGAATGAAGACGCGCTGGAACAGGAATTCCTGGAAAACGAAAACGCTGTCATCAACGGCTGACCGTTTTTTCATCCTCCTACAAACGGGCCTGCATCTGCAGGCCCGTTTTCGTTTAGCCGCCGCGTCGGAAAAAATACCGGCTCAGCATCGCCAACCCACCAGCCCCCAACCCGGCAAACAACATCGCCCAACCGGCGCCGTGGCGCAGGGCCGCCTGGGCATCGTTGAATGCCAGCCCCGTCGACTGCAACTTTCCTGCGGCGATGTGTTGGCTGATAGCCGGCCAATCCATTGCCGTGGTTGCAGGCAATACCTCGGCCAGTCGATGGCTGATCCCCAGCAACAGCACCAGCCCCATCAGCGCGATGTTGAGGGCCAGGGTGATCAGCCGTGCACTGAGGTCGATGCCCGAGGCCATGCCCGCCCGGTCGGCCGACACCGAACCGGTGGTGGTGTTGGTGGTGGGCGAGTTGGTCAGCGCCAGGCCCACGCCGGCGATCACGCAACTGAGCAGCACCAGCCCGATACGTGGGTGCTCGGCCGCGTTGACCGCGGCCATGGCCAGGAAGCCTGCGGCCATCAGGCCCAGGCCCAGCGGAATAATGCGTTCGGCGCCATAACGCAGGGCCAGGCGCTCGGCCAACGGCGGTACCAGCAAGGTCGGCAGGGTGTAGGCGAGCAGCGCGGCGCCGGTGGTCAAGGTGTCGTAACCCAGGCCCGCCTGGAAGTACAACGGCAAGTAGATCATGAACGGCCAGAAGCTGAAGTTCATGCCGATCGAGCCCATCAACGCGCCGTTGAAACGCTGGATGCGGAACACCGAGAAGTCGAACATCGGGTGCGCACTGCGAAGCTCGACCGTGATGAACAGCAGCAAACCGAGCCCCGACAAAGCCGCCCAGCCGAGCATGGCGGGTGTGCCGAAGCCGTGCTCGCTGCCTTGGGTGATGAAGTACACCAGGGCAAACACCGACAGGGTCAAGGTGAGCATGCCGGCGATGTCCAGGCGATGGGCGGCCGGGTCGCGGGACTCCTGCACGCTGATGCGCAGCAGCACCAAGGTGAACAGGGTGAGCGGCACATGCACGAGGAACACCCAACGCCAATCCGCCACAGCCAGGATCAATGCGCCGATCATCGGCCCGAAGCCCAGGCCCACGCCGGCAATCACCCCCCATATCGCAAAGGCCCTTGCCCGTGCCGCGGGTTCGCGGAACAGGTGCGAGAGGATGGCGAACTGGCAAATCATCATCGCACCTGCGCCGATGCCCTGGACAAACCGCGCGGTGATCAGCAGCGACGCATCCTCGGCCAGCCCACAGGCCAACGACGCCAGGCCAAACAACCACAGGCACAGCACCAGCATGCGTCGGCGCCCAAAGCGGTCAGCCAGGGTGCCGGCGGCCATCAGCACACTGGTGCAGGCCAGGGTGTAGGCGTTCATGATCCATTGGGCATCCTGGAAGCCGGTGCCCAGTTGTTGTTCCAGGGTGGGCAGGATGACCGGCACGCTGGAAATTTCCAGGCCGAACATCAGCGCGACCAGGCATACGGCGGTGAGTGCCAGGCCATTCCTGGCGGTGCGCGGTGGGCTGACGGCCGCTAACGTGGCGGTGGGTGGCATGGGATTCTCCTGTGAATGACGTGTCACGTTATTTTCAGGGGAATGTGATTCTTTATTCGTGATAAGTTTTCTTTCTATAAGGGACTCAAGGGCGACAATTGCACCATGGCCACCCCGCGTTTTGATGGCGTTGAACTGTTTCTCCAGATTGTCGAAAGCGGCAACCTGACCGAGGCCGCCGAACGGCTCAACCTCACGCGCTCGGCCGTCGGCAAAGGCCTGGCGCGCCTCGAGGCCCGCCTGGGAACCTGTCTGTTGCAACGCTCTACCCGCCGCCAGCGCCTGACCGAGGATGGCCAGGCTTACTACGAACATTGCCTGCGCGCGCTGGCCGAACTGGAGGCCGCCGAATCGGTACTGGAAAGCGGCCGGCAACAGCCGCGCGGCCGCTTGAGGGCGAGCCTGCCACTGGCGTTCGGGCACCACTACGCCGCGCCGGCACTCTGGGGCCTGATGGACCGATTTGCCGAGTTGGACATCGAGATTTCTTTCTCCGACCGGCTGATCGACGTGGCCCAGGAAGGCTTCGACCTGGCTGTGCGCATCGGCGCGCTGCCCGACACCGATCGCCTCAGCGCCCGCCGCCTGGGTGAGCAGGCCATCGGCCTTGCCGCCTCGCCGGCGTATTTGCAGCGCGTGGGGGCAATAGAGCGCATCGAGGACCTGGCCGGGCATCGCGGTATCGCCTACCGCTGCAGTGCCCCGCGCCGGGAGTGGGAGTTGAATGACGCCGAGGGTCGCTCGCACCGTGTGCGCGTCGCTTCGCCCTTGATGATGGATGACCTCCAGGCCGTGGCCGATGCCGCTATCGCCGGTGTTGGCCTGGCCTGGTTGCCGAGTTGGTTGATTGCGCACTATGTCCTGCGCGGGCAACTGGAGGCGGTCCTGCCGAGCTACCGCGACCAGCCCGCGCCGATCCATGTGATTTGGCCGACCGCCACGCATATGCCGGCGAAAACACGCTGCGCCATCGACGCCCTGGTCGCAGGCACGCCCAGTTGCCTGGCGGGCAGTTAGAGCCGGCCCATCAGGCGCGCGCATTACCAGGGTGGCGAGCGGGCTTACTGTGGCGAGCGGGCTTGCCCCGCGTTGGGCTGCGAAGCAGCCCCAAAACACAGCCCTGAAGCTACCTGGCACACTGCAGCGTTCTTATTGGGGCTGCTGCGCAGCCCAACGCGGGGCAAGCCCGCTTGCCACAACAAGCCTGCTGGCTACAACACACGCCGCTTGCCACAGGCTGTTTGTCGCTCGAGCAGTCAGAACGCGATAGACGTCTGTAGGTACACCGTGCGCGGCTCACCGATGTATTTGCCCTTGTTGTTATCGTCGAACGAGCGCGTGTAGTACTGCTTGTTGAAGATGTTCTTCACGCCCACCGCCACATTCAAATCCGACAGCTGCGGGCCGAAATCATAGGCCGCGCGGCTGCTGAACAGCATGTAGCCGGGGATGCGCCCATTGGCACCGTCGGCGGTTTCGGCCTCGGTGTTGGCGTTGTCGGCGAATTGGCTGCTCTGGTAGCTGCTGTCCACGTTGAGTTTCCACGGGCCTTCGGTGTAACCCACGCCCAGGGTGCCTTTGTGCTTGGACGAGAAGGGCACGCGGTTGCCTTTGTTCGGCCCGTCTTCACGGATGGTTGCATCGACGTAGGCGTAGCTGGCGTACACATCGAAGCCGGCCAGCGCCGGGCTCAAGCCGTCGAGGGCATAGTTGATGCTGGTCTCGATACCCTGGTGACGGGTTTGGCCACGGGCGATCACGGAATCGTTGGTCTGGTTGCTTTCGTACTGGTTGTCGAAGTTGATCAGGAACGCGCCGATTTCTGCACGCAGGCTGCCATTGTCATAACGTGTGCCGAGTTCCCAGGTGCGGGCTTTTTCCGGTTTCACTTCGCCGCTGGTCACGCGGTTAGGCATCTGGCTGTACTGCACACTGCCGAACGAGCCCTCGGTGTTGGCGTAGAGGTTCCAGTCGTCCGTCAGGTGATACAGCACATTGAGCGCCGGCAGGGCGGTGTTGTAGTCGCCTTTGTATTTGACGTTGGTCAGGTTGTTGCTTTGCTGGGACTTGATCATCTCGTAGCGAATGCCCGGGGTGATGGTCCACCGGCCGATATCAATCCGATCATCGACGAAGAATGCATTGGCTTCGGTACCGCCGCGTGTGTCGCGGTCGTTGCGGCTGTCAGTGGTGGGGATTTGCTGGTTGTTGGCGGAAATCGGTGTGCGGTAGCGCAACTCATGCCCGGCTTCGTTGATGTAGCGATAGCCCACGCCCACTTCATGGCTGGTGGGGCCCAGGTCAAAGCCTTGGGCGAGGCGGGTTTCCAGGCCGCGTACCCAATATTCGCGCGGCGACAGCGAAAGGAACGTGCCCTGGTCCAGGTAGCCGCTGCGCAGGGTCTTGGTGAAGAAGCTGTTGACGGTGAACTCGCGGCGGTCCTGCTCGTAGCGATAGCCGACGTTGAGCATCGTACGGCGGCCCCAGAATTTGTCGTAGGGGCGGGTCGACTGATACGGGTCGGCCTTGTAGTCCGCCACGTTCAAGCCCCCAGGCATGTCGGCCTGGCCTTCGTAGTACTGCGCCATGGCATTGAAGCTGTTGGCGTCGTCGAGCTGGTATTTGCCCTTGAGGATCAGGTCGTCGATGCGTGTGTTGCTGTTTTCGCGCCAGTCGCCGCCACGGGTGCCGGAGTACAGCAGCGCGCCGCCCAGGCCGTTGTCGGCGGTGCCGCCGGCCAGCAGGTTGGCGGTGCTCTTGAAGCCATCGTGGCTGGAGGAGGGGCTGGTTTCGGTCTGCAAGCCGCCTTTGACGGTGGGCGCATCCGGGATCGCACGGGTCACGAAGTTGACCACGCCGCCGACGTTCTGCGGGCCGTAGCGTACCGCCCCGCCGCCGCGCACGACGTCCACGGCGTCCATGTTGCCCAGGCTGATCGGCGCGAACGACAGTTGCGGCTGGCCATACGGCGCGAACGGCACGGGGATGCCGTCCATCAATACCGTAGAGCGCGACGCCAGGCGCGGGTTGAGGCCGCGGATGCCGAAGTTCAGCGCCATGTCGTGGCTACCGGTGCCGTTATTGTCCGGAGCGTTGACGCCGGGGATGCGGTTGAGCACGTCCCTGGCCTGGGTCGCGCCCTGGCGTTCGAATGCCTCACGGCGGATCACGTCACGCGCGCCGGGGTGTTCGAACACATTAGCTTGCGCCGCGTCGCCGAGCCAGTCGCCGACGACGGTGGACGTGCCGAGCTCCAACGTGGTCGGTGCATTGGCCGGTTGCAGGCTGTAGGCATTGTCGCCTTCGGCGCGGGCTTGCAGGCCGGTGCCTTCCAGCAGTGTTTGCAGCCCGTCGGCGGCACTGTAGTTGCCGGACAGCCCACGGCTCTGCAGGCCGGCTGTGACGTCTGAACCGAAGGAAATCAACACGCCGGCTTCGCGACCAAATTGATTGAGCGCCGCCTCCAGCGAGGCGGGCGCGATCTGATAGGTCTTGGTGTCGTCCGCCATTGCCGATGGCAGGGCGGTAAAACTGAGGCTGGCGCCTAGCAGCAGTTGGCGTAAGGTGCGGGTGAGAAGGGGCGGTTGCTGGGGCATGAAGAGCGGTCCTGAGAAGGAAGGATCAAGGGGGCTTTCCTTCTCTGTCACGCGAGCTGCGGAAAACGGCTCATGGTTGCGCGCAATACTTCAAGCGCGTGCCTGAACGGTCACCCAGTAGCGGGTAAAGCGCCGCACCTTGACCGGCAGGCTGACCTCCAGCAGATCGAGAATGCGTTCACTGTCGTCCAACGGATAGCTGCCGGACAGCAGCAGGTTGGCGACTTGCGGATCGCAATTGACCTGGCCTCGGCGGTAACGGCCCACTTCGGCGAGGAAATCTTCCAGGCGCATATGCGCGGCCACCAGCATGCCGTCGGCCCAGGCGCCACTGTTGGCGTCGGTGGGGCGTGGCGTATCCCAGCCCTTGCGGGTGAAATTCACCTGGCGCGCGGCCTCGACCGTCAGCGGCAGGCCACTGTAGCGGTTGGGCATCACCTCGACCCGGCCCGCGAACACCGCCACGTGGGTATGGTCGTTGTACTGGCGCACATTCAGGCGAGCAGCCTGGCTGCTGAGCAGGCCCTGGCCGGTGAGCACCTGCAACGGTGTGTTGCCGGCGACACCGTTCAGCAGGATCTCGCCTTCGAGCAGACGGATCAGCCGTTGCTGGCCATCGAAATGCACATCCACCGCGCTGCCGGTATTGAGCTGCAACTGGCTGCCGTCGGCCAATTGCACCTTGCGGCGTTGGCCGACGGGGCTACGGTAGTCGGCGCTCAGGGGGGGCAGGATATGTTGCTGGCGCAGGCTCCAGGCCGCAGCCGAGCCGGCACCCAGGATCAACAGCAGCTTCAGCGCCTGGCGTCGGCTGCTGGATTTCGGTGCGTTCAACGCCGCATGGGCCAGGGGCGAGGGCATGTCGCGCAGGCGCTGGTTGACGCGCTGGATGTGGTCCCATGCCCGTTGGTGTTCGCTGTGGGCATTCAACCATTGCTGCCAGGCCGCCTGCTGGCGCGGGCTGAGCGCGCCTTGCTGCATCTCCATCAACCAGTGCACGGCTTGCTCGGCGATGTGGGTCGAGAAATTCATAGGGCGAAATAGCAGCGCATGGCGGCTTTATTCAGGTGGCGTTTGACGGTGGCGATGGAGATGCCCAGTTCGGCGCCGATTTGCGCGTAGGTCAGGCCATCGAGCTGGGCCAGCAGGAATGCGCGTTTGACGCGGTTGGGCAGCCCGTCGAGCAGTTGGTCCAGTTCCAACAGGGTTTGCAGGATGATGGCGCGTTCTTCTTCCGACGGCGCGACCAGTTCCGGCATCTGTGCCAGCGTCTCGAGGTAGGCGCGCTCCAGGTCCTGGCGGCGGTAGAAGTTGAACAGCACGCGCTTGGCGATGGTGGTGAGGAAGGCGCGCGGTTCGACCAGCGTCGGGGTTTCCCGCGCGCTCAGCACGCGCACAAAGGTGTCCTGTGCCAGGTCGGCCGCGCTTTGCGGGCAGCCGAGCTTGCGTCGCAACCAGCCGGTGAGCCAGTGATGATGCTCGTGATACAGGACTTCGACGGTGTGGGACGGGCTCAACGTGAACACTCCGCAAGCATCGACATGCTTTAGAGAACAAGAATTGTTCGCATTGTAGGGCCCCGGAAGGGGTTCGGCAATCCGCTCGCACGGGTGTTTCATCCGTTGTGTTTTGCTTATGAGAATATTTATCATTAATATTGCGCGCTGACGAACCTGGCGCCTCCCGCATGAAAAGCAAAACCTCACTGCCCGTCTCCTATCGCCTCGCCGTGACCTCGCGGGTGCTGGCCGCCGTGGTTGGCGGTTACCTGATGGCTTCCCTGGCCAGTATCTGCCTGGCGCTGTGGCTGCCGACGTCCCGTGCCGATGCGGTGATCGTGGGGATGATGAGTTCGTTTGTGTTCTATCTGCTGGCGGTGCTGTGGTGCTTTGCCTGCCGCACGGCCGGGCGTGCCTGGCTGGGCGTGATGGCGCCCTGCGTCCTGTTTGCCACCCTGGCGGGCGTGGGTTGGTGGGTGGCACGCCCATGAAAGATGGATTTCGCCAGGCCATGGCCTGGTTGCACACCTGGGTCGGGTTGATCTTTGGCTGGCTGCTGTTCGCGATTTTCCTGACCGGCACCTTGTCCTATTTCAAAGACGAGATCACCCATTGGATGCAGCCTGAAGTGCAGGTGCATGGGGTGGATGACGCCCGCAGCCTCGCGGTGGCGCAAGCCTATCTGGAGCGACAGGCGCCTACCGCTGCGCGCTGGTTTATTATCCTGCCCGACAGCCGCGATCCCGGCTTGTCGGTGATGTGGCAGGACAAGGTCGACCCCGGCAAGCGTGGCAACTTTATCCAGAAAGTCCTCGACCCGGTCAGCGGTCAACCGGTGCAGGTCCGTGAAAGCATGGGCGGCGAATTCTTCTATCGCTTCCACTTCCAGTTGCAAATGCCTCACCCGTGGGGCCGCTGGCTGTCGACCTTTGCCGCGATGGTGATGTTTGTCGCCTTGATCACCGGCATCATCACCCACAAGAAAATCTTCAAGGACTTCTTCACCTTCCGCCCCCGCAAAGGCCAGCGTTCCTGGCTCGATGGGCATAACGCGGTGGGCGTGCTGGTGTTGCCCTTTCACCTGATGATCACCTACAGCAGCCTGGTGATTTTCATGAGCATGGTGATGCCGGCGCCGATCATGGCCTCTTATGGCGACGACACCCGGGCGTTCTTCAGCGAAGTGTTCCCGGCCACCGACAATGCGCCGGCCCTTGGCCAGCCAGGTAAGTTGCTGCCCCTGGGACCGATGTACGCCCAGGCGCGGCAGCAATGGGCGGGCGGTCATGTCGGACGTGTGGCGGTGAATAACCCCGGCGACGTGAACGCGTCGGTGAATGTGTTCCGCGCCGGTTCCGACAGCGTGGTGCATGACTTCGGCAGCATCGTGTCGTTCAACGGCACCACGGGAGAGCAGGTGCGTGTCAGTGGCGAGTCGTCGTTGCCCGCTGTTATCGGCGGCAGTTTCTACGGCTTGCACATGGGCCATTTCGCCGGCCCGGTGCTGCGCTGGTTGTACTTTATCTGCGGCCTGGCGGGCACGGCCATGATTGGCACCGGCCTGGTGATGTGGCTGGGCAAACGCCAGCTCAAGCACGTCAAAAGCGGCGTGATGCCGTTCGAGCTGAAACTGGTGGAGGTGCTGAACATCGCCAGCATGTCCGGGCTGATGATCGCTATCGCCGCGTTCTTCTGGGCTAACCGTTTGCTGCCGGTGAGCGTCGCCGAGCGTTCCGCCTGGGAAGTGCAGGTCTTCTTTATTGCCTGGGGCCTGAGCCTGTTGCACGCCATGTTGCGTCGAGGTCGCCAGGGCTGGGTCGAGCAATTGAGTGTCGGTGCGCTGTTGTTTGTCGCCGTACCCTTGCTCAACGCAATCACCACCTCCGAACACCTGGGGGTGTCCCTGGCCAGGGGCGATTGGGCCATGGCTGGCTTCGACCTGACGTGCTTGGGCAGCGGTGTGTTCCTGGCTTGGGCGGCCAGGAAGATGCAACGCCGTGCCGCGCTTCCATCCAAGGCCGAGGGTGTGCCTTCGCTCAAACTCAAGCCGGAGGCGCACTGAATGCTCGTTGCTCTGCTGATGTGTTACGCCGGGTTCACCGCGTTGTGCCTGTCCACCGATCGTCACCATGGCGAGTTGCTGCACAGCAAACCCTCCCCACGTCGGCGCTTGGGGTTACGCGCCGCCGGCTGGTTGCTGCTGACGGTGTCGATTTGGCCTGCGGTGGTGATCGCCGGGTGGGGCCAGGGCCTGGTGCAGTGGTGCGCGGTATTGATGCTCAGCGCATTACTGCTGGTGTTGCTGTTGCCGTATCGGCCACGGCTGGCCATGAACCTGGCGGGCATCGGCTTGCTGGCCTGCCCCGTTGCAGCCGTCGCCACGCTCTGAGCCCGCCATGATGATCAGCCCGCCACCCGAACCCCAGGACAGCCCGCATACCGATGCGGCGGGTGGGCGCGCACATTTTCTACAGGTGTTCCTGTCCCAGCGTTCGCAGATGGAAGCCCTGGTCAGCCGTCGCGTGGGTTGCCGCGCGACGGCGGCCGACCTGGTGCAGGACCTGTTCCTGCGCTTCTGGCGCCGGCCCCTGGTACAGGTTGAAGAGCTCAGTACCTACTTGCTGCGCTGCGCCGGCAATATCGCCATCGACCACTTGCGCAGCGAAGGCGCCCGCGTGCGCAGCAACGAAGGCTGGCTGCCGGAGCAGCAGGATAACCAGGGTTCAGAACCCCAGGCGGCATTGGAGGCGGGCAACGACCTGCGCCATGTCGAGGCCGCCTTGCGCAGTTTGCCGGAACGCACCCGGCATATTTTCCTGCTTAACCGCATCCATGGCCGCAAGTACGCGGACATCGCCAAGGCCATGGGGCTGTCCCAAAGCGCGGTGGAAAAACATATGATGCGTGCCCTCGAAGCCTGCAAAGCCAGCCTTCGTGAGCCATCGCCTCTACGCACGCCAGGGAAAGCACCGTGAACGTCACCCCCACGCCCGACCAGGAACACGCCGCACTGGCCTGGCTGAGCCTGCTGCACGACCAGCCCAGCAGCGGCGACCAGGCTACCTTCAGCCGCTGGCTGCGGGCTGACCCGGCGCATGTGGAGGCCTATGCCCAGGCCCAGGTGGTGTGGGAATTGAGCGAAGTGCCGGCGCGCCTGTTGGCCGACGAAGAGGCCCTGGCCTTGCAGGGCTACCTCAATGCCATGAGCGCCAGCAGGCGTTCGCGAGTGGTGCGCTGGTCCGGTGCGCTGGCCACGGCCGCGTGCCTGCTGGTGATGGTGTCGATGGCCGCGGGTTGGCAGCCGTCGCGCTGGATCGATGACTTTGGCGCCGATTATGTGAGCGCGCCGGGGGAAGTGAAGACCGTCACCCTGGCCGACCAGTCCCAAGTCACCCTGGATGCCGACAGCGCCATCGCCGTGGATTTCAGCCAGGGCGAGCGGCATATCCAGCTGCGGCGCGGCGCAGGCTTTTTCAGCGTGACGCACACGGGTGAGCCATTCGTGGTGGCGGCGGGCAGTGGTGAGGCGCGGGTGCTGGGCACGCAATTCGAAGTGCGCCTGCAAGCGGCAGGGGCTCAGGTCACGGTGTTGTCGGGACGGGTGGGTGTGACACCTTCCAGGCAGGCTCAGCAGCAAATTCTTACGGCTGGGCAACAAGTGGCCTACGCCGAAGGCGTCGCAGAACCCCTGCACGCGGTCGACAGCGAATCGCGCCTGGCCTGGCGCGACGGCTGGCTCAACTACTACAAGGCGCCCCTGGCGGATGGGCTCAAGGACCTGGGCCGTTA
Organism: Pseudomonas sp. MPR-R2A5; assembly: GCF_058793055.1. Classification (NCBI taxonomy): domain Bacteria; kingdom Pseudomonadati; phylum Pseudomonadota; class Gammaproteobacteria; order Pseudomonadales; family Pseudomonadaceae; genus Pseudomonas; species Pseudomonas sp. MPR-R2A5. The sequence continues at coordinate 33,106 of NZ_JBXAFK010000008.1, read as the reverse complement.
CTACCCTGGCCGCATCGTGCTGCTCAACGACGAGATGGGGGCCAAGCGGGTCAGCGGCAGCTTCCCGAGCAAAGACCCGCAGGCAGTACTGAACGCGTTGCAGGCGGTATTGGGCTTCGAACAGCACAGCCTGCTGGGGCGAATGATCGTGGTGCGCTGATTACTTCAGCGCGGCCATGATCTTCTCGGGGCTGTACTCGCGGATCAGCGTGCCGTTCACCGCCACGAACGGAATCCCGCCGCCGCCCAACGCTTCATAGGCCTGGCGTGCCTGGGCGTCCTTTTCGATATCGAGCGCCTGGTACGGAATGCCTTTCTGGTCGAGGAAGCGGCGGATCTGCTTGCAGTAGCCACACCATTGGGTGGCATACAGCACAACGTGGGCCGAAGCCCGCGTCTGCTCCGAGACCACCTGGGACGGGTTGAACAGCCGTTCGACCTTGCCCCAGTTCTGGATCACGACCACCACCAGCAACACCAGCAGGACTTTTTTAAAGACCCCGCCGAGCATCAGTTACGGCGCTTGAGCTGGTCGGTCAGTTGGGTCGGCAAGCCCTTGATGATCAAGGTGCCGGCGGCTTCGTCATACTCGATCTTGTCGCCCAGCAAGTGCGCTTCAAAACTGATGGACAGGCCCTCGGCGCGGCCGGTGAAGCGGCGGAACTGGTTGAGCGTGCGCTTGTCGGCGGGAATTTCCGGCGACAGGCCGTAATCCTTGTTGCGGATATGGTCGTAGAACGCCTTGGGCCGATCCTCATCGATCAAGCTCGACAGTTCTTCCAGGCCCATGGGTTCGCCGAGCTTGGCCTGGCTGCTGGCGTAATCCACCAGGGTCTTGGTTTTTTCGCGGGCAGATTCGTCCGGCAGGTCTTCGCTTTCGACGAAGTCGCTGAAGGCCTTGAGCAGGGTGCGGGTTTCGCCCGGCCCGTCGACGCCTTCCTGGCAGCCGATAAAGTCGCGGAAGTACTCCGAGACCTTCTTGCCGTTCTTGCCTTTGATAAACGAGATGTACTGCTTGGATTGCTTGTTGTTCTGCCACTCGGAGACGTTGATGCGCGCCGCCAGGTGCAGCTGGCCCAGGTCCAGGTGGCGCGATGGGGTCACGTCCAGCTCATCGGTCACCGCCACGCCTTCGCTGTGGTGCAGCAGGGCGATGGCCAGGTAGTCGGTCATGCCTTGCTGGTAGTGGGCAAACAGCACATGACCACCGGTGGAGAGGTTGGATTCTTCCATCAGCTTCTGCAGATGCTCGACGGCGGTGCGGCTGAACGCAGTGAAATCCTGGCCACCTTCGAAATAGTCCTTCAACCAGCCACTGAACGGGTGCGCGCCGGACTCGGCATGGAAGTAACCCCAGGCCTTGCCTTGTTTGGCGTTGTAGCTCTCGTTGAGGTCGGCAAGCATGTTCTCGATAGCGGCCGACTCGGCAAGCTCGGAGTCGCGGGCGTGGAGAACTGCGGGTGTGCCGTCGGGTTTTTTGTCGATCAAGTGGACGATGCAATGACGGATCGGCATAGGCTTCTCGGCTGGTTGAGCGGGGAGCGGTTGGCCTCCCCGAAAAGTTGCCCAGTGTACCGCACCCATTGGCCAAGACACGCGTCGAAGGGGTTTTGGATGCTCTCCGACGGGGTATATGCCTTTTTTTCACGGTTTAGAGCGATAAAGCTGACCAAATGGCTAGGTAGAAGCGGATATTTCCCCGTCTCTGTGCTAGTTTTGCCCCGTCTTACGCCATGACTCGGCGTTAAGCGTGCATTCAGCATCTGTCAGGTCGAACCAATCCCCGTTTCAAGCATCTATAACCCCGATCTCCGTGGTTATAGCCGGGGGTGCCAGGCCATGACGGTCGGGCTCGACGGCTGACACTGCACTCTGCAATATCCATATGAATTTGATAGGGAAGGAACACCACAATGGCTTTGACTAAAGACCAACTGATCGCTGATATCGCTGAAGCTATCGACGCGCCAAAAACCACCGCGCGCGCAGCTCTGGACCAACTGGGCCAGATCGTTGCTGATCAGCTGGAAAACGGCGGCGAAATCACTCTGCCAGGTATCGGCAAGCTGAAAGTGACCGAGCGTCCTGCCCGTACTGGCCGTAACCCTTCGACTGGCGCTGCCATCGAAATCGCTGCCAAGAAAGTTATCAAGCTGGTTGTGGCCAAAAGCCTGACCGACGCTGTTAACAAGTAAGACGCAGCAAAAAAAAACCGTGCTCCGGAGCGATCCGGGCACGGTTTTTTGTTGCCTGCGATTTTTTACCTGTAGGAGCGAGCTTGCTCGCGAAGGCCGTTAACGATAACGCGGCCATCCCGGATGAATGCGGTGTCTTGGCGTTTTTCGCGAGCAAGCTCGCTCCTACAGGTTGGCGTCAGCGCACCCAGCGCTGGCGCCAGATCTGCTGTTCGTTCTTGGTCTGGAAGGTCCAGGCGACAAACCGGCTGGTCTTCTGGCCTTGGGACATTTCCACTACGCGGCTTTCCAGCACGCCGGCTTTTTTCAGTGCCGTTTCGATCGCGGGCAAGTTCGACGCTTTTGATACCAGGGTGCTGAACCACAACACCTTGTGGGCAAAATTCGCGCTTTCGGCGATCAGTTGCGTCACAAAGCGCGCTTCGCCGCCTTCGCACCACAGCTCGGCCGATTGGCCGCCGAAGTTCAACACCGGCAATTTGCGTTTTGGATCGGCCTTGCCCAAGGCGCGCCATTTGCGTTCACTGCCCTTGGTGGCCTCGTCCATGGACGCGTGGAACGGCGGGTTGCACATGGTCAGGTCAAAGCGCTCGCCCGGCTCCAGCAGGCCCAGCAGGATGTGCTTGGGGTTGGTCTGCTGACGCAGTTGGATCACCTTGTTCAGCCCGTTGGACTGCACGATGGCCTTGGCGGCTGCGACGGCTGTCGGATCAATCTCCGAACCGAGGAAGTGCCAGCGGTAGTCGCTGTAGCCAATCAGTGGGTAGACGCAGTTGGCGCCCATGCCAATGTCCAGCACCTTGACCGGCGCACCACGCGGGATCACACCTTCGTTGACGCTGGCCAACAGGTCGGCGAGGAAATGCACATAGTCCGCACGCCCCGGTACGGGGGGGCACAAGTAATCCGCCGGGATATCCCAGTGCTGGATGCCATAGAAGGCTTTGAGCAGCGCCCGGTTGAACACCCGCACGGCGTCGGGGCTGGCGAAATCGATGCTTTCCTTGCCGTAGGGGTTGATGATCACGAATTGCGCCAGTTCCGGCGTGGTCTTGATCAGCGCCGGGAAGTCGTAACGACCCTGGTGGCGGTTGCGCGGGTGCAGGGTGGCCTCTTTACGCGGCACCACGGGCTTGGCCGTGGCGGCGGTTTTAGGCTTCTTGCGCGGAGGTTTGGGCGTGCTGGGGGCGGTCATGATGATTCTGGTGTTGGCTCAAAGTGGTGGGCATTGTCACACATTCTTGCGGTGCCCTCGGTCAAATGTGGGAGGGGGCTTGCCCCAAAACCTGTCAGCTAAGGAGGAACACTGTCCCTGTGGCGAGCGGGCTTGCCCCGCGTTGGGCTGCGCAGCAGCCCCAAAACCTGGCGATTTAATATGCCTGGATAAACGCGGCGGCCTTATTGGGGCCGCTTCGCAGCCCAACGCGGGGCAAGCCCGCTCGCCACAGGTTGCTGTTTGCTCGCTCTATCTCTTAACTGACTGGCATTAGGGTAAGCCCCCTCTAGCATTGCCTGTATTGTCAGCCAGGGATTGGGTCGTTCCAGGCAAAAAAAAAGAGACCCGAAGGTCTCTTTTTTACACGGCTCACACCTTACAGGCTGGAAATCCGCGCATGTTGCTCGGCCAATTTGCCCAGGGCCTGTTCAGCCTCGGCCAGCTTGGCGCGCTCTTTCTCGATCACTTCAGCCGGGGCCTTGTCGACGAACGCCGCGTTGGACAGCTTGCCGCCCACCCGCTGCACTTCGCCTTGCAGGCGTGCGATTTCCTTGTCGAGACGGGCCAGTTCCGCGCCCTTGTCGATCAGGCCGGCCATCGGCACCAGCACTTCCATGTCGCCGACCAGCGCGGTGGCGGACAACGGCGCTTCTGCACCTTCAGCCAATACGGTGATCGACTCCAGCTTCGCCAGCTTCTTGAGCAGCGCATCGTTTTCGCTGAGGCGACGCTGGTCTTCGGCACTGGCGTTCTTCACGAACACCGCCAGTGGCTTGCCCGGCCCGATGTTCATCTCGGCGCGGATGTTGCGCGTGCCGAGCATCAAGGTCTTGAGCCATTCGATATCGCTTTCGGCAGCCTCATCGATGCGCGCTTCATTGGCCACTGGCCAAGGTTGCAGCATGATGGTCTTGCCTTGGATACCGGCCAGCGGCGCGAGTCGCTGCCAGATTTCTTCGGTGATGAACGGCATGAACGGATGCGCCAGGCGCAGCGCCACTTCCAGCACGCGTACCAGGGTGCGGCGGGTACCGCGCTGGCGTTCGATCGGTGCATTCTCGTCCCACAGTACCGGCTTGGACAGTTCCAGGTACCAGTCGCAATACTGGTTCCAGATGAACTCGTACAAGGCCTGGGCAGCCAGGTCGAAACGGAACTGGTCGAGCTGGCGGGTCACTTCGGCTTCGGTGCGTTGCAACTGCGAGATGATCCAGCGGTCGGCCAGGCTCAGTTCGACGGCTTCGCCGTTCTGACCGCAGTCTTCGCCTTTATCCAGCACGTAGCGCGCGGCGTTCCAGATCTTGTTACAGAAGTTGCGATAGCCTTCGACGCGGCCCATGTCGAACTTGATGTCGCGGCCGGTGGACGCCAGTGAGCAGAAAGTGAAGCGCAGGGCGTCGGTGCCGTAGCTGGCAATGCCGTCGGCGAATTCGTCGCGGGTCTGTTTCTCGATCTTCTTCGCCAGTTTTGGCTGCATGAGGCCCGAGGTGCGTTTCTGTACCAGGGTTTCCAGGTCGATGCCGTCGATGATGTCCAGCGGGTCGAGGACGTTGCCCTTGGACTTGGACATCTTCTGGCCCTGGCCATCGCGCACCAGGCCGTGGACGTACACGGTCTTGAACGGTACCTGCGGGGTGCCGTCTTCGTTCTTGACCAGGTGCATGGTCAGCATGATCATCCGGGCAACCCAGAAGAAAATGATGTCGAAACCGGTGACCAGCACGTCGGTGGAGTGGAATTTCTTCAGGAATTCGGTCTGTTGCGGCCAGCCCAGGGTGGAGAACGTCCACAGGCCGGAGCTGAACCAGGTGTCCAGTACGTCGTTGTCCTGTTGCAGCGCAACGTCCGCGCCCAGGTTGTGCTTGGTGCGTACTTCGGCTTCGTCGCGGCCGACATAGACCTTGCCTGACTCGTCGTACCAGGCCGGAATGCGGTGGCCCCACCACAGTTGGCGGCTGATGCACCAATCCTGGATGTCACGCATCCAAGAGAAGTACATGTTTTCGTATTGCTTGGGCACGAACTGGATACGGCCGTCTTCCACGGCGGCAATCGCCGGCTCGGCCAGCGGTTTGGTGGACACGTACCACTGGTCGGTCAGCCACGGCTCGATCACGGTGCCGGAGCGGTCGCCCTTCGGCACTTTCAGGGCGTGGTCGTCAACGCTGACCAGCAGGCCGGCGGCGTCGAACGCGGCGACGATCTGCTTGCGCGCTTCAAAACGGTCGAGGCCGGCGTATTCAGCCGGGATCTTGCCGTCGATGCTGTCGTTCAGCGTGCCGTCCAGGTTGAACACCTGGCAGGCTGGCAATACGGCGGCGTTCTTGTCGAAGATGTTCAGCAGCGGCAGGTTGTGGCGCTTGCCGACTTCGTAGTCGTTGAAATCGTGGGCCGGGGTGATTTTCACGCAGCCGGTGCCGAACTCCGGGTCGCAGTAATCGTCGGCGATAATCGGGATGCGGCGGCCGACCAATGGCAGTTCGACGAATTTGCCGATCAGCGCCTGGTAGCGCTCGTCGTTCGGGTTCACCGCGACGGCGGCGTCGCCGAGCATGGTTTCCGGACGGGTGGTGGCGACGATCAGGTAGTCGTTGCCTTCAGCGGTCTTGGCACCGTCGGCCAGCGGGTACTTGAGGTTCCACAGGAAGCCTTTCTCGTCGTGGTTTTCCACTTCGAGGTCGGAGATCGCCGTGTGCAACTTGGTGTCCCAGTTGACCAGGCGCTTGCCACGGTAGATCAGGCCGTCTTCATGCAGGCGCACGAAGGCTTCTTTCACGGCTTCCGACAGCCCGTCGTCCATGGTGAAGCGCTCGCGGCTCCAGTCGACGGACGAACCCAGGCGACGGATCTGGCGGCTGATATTGCCACCGGACTGGTCTTTCCACTCCCAGATTTTTTCCAGGAATTTCTCGCGGCCCAGGTCGTGACGGCTCTGGCCGGTGGCTTCGAGTTGGCGTTCCACCAACATCTGGGTGGCGATACCGGCGTGGTCGGTACCCGGTTGCCACAGGGTGTTGCGGCCCTGCATGCGGCGGAAACGGATCAACGCATCCATGATCGCATTGTTGAAGCCATGGCCCATGTGCAGGCTGCCAGTGACGTTCGGTGGCGGAATCATGATGGTGTAGGACTCGCCCGCGCCTTGCGGAGCGAAATAATTCTCGGACTCCCAGGTCTGGTACCAGGAAGTTTCAATAGCGTGCGGCTGGTAGGTCTTATCCATGCGCGGCGGGACCCTAGTTGGCATTAATTCAGGAAAGCCGGCAAGTATAACGAGGGATAAGGCGCAGGGCGAGGCGAAGACAGGCTTAAGGCGCATGCGATCAAGTGTGGGAGGGGGCTTGCTCCCGATGGGGGCGTGTCAGTCGCTGCATGTATTGGTTGACCCAGCGCTATCGGGAAGCAAGCCCCCTCCCACAGGGGGGATGCGTAGGGCTCAGGACTGGTATTGGCTGAGCAACCGCTCCATCCGCGCATCCAGCCGGCGCTTGATCTCTGTTTCGATGTGCGGGGCGAAGTCGTCGATCACGTCCTGCATGATCAGTTGCGCGGCGGCGCGCAGTTCGTTGTCCAGGTGCAACAGCAGCGCATCAGGCGCCTTTTCGGTCGCTGGCGCAGCGGGCGCGGTCTCTACCACGGGGGCTGCGGCGACAGGCTCCGCAGCGGCAGGATTGCCCCCGACCATGTCGAACAGCAGCGGAATCTGGGGCTCGCCGCTGACGGTCTCGGTTAACAGCGGCGGTTGGAGGTTGTCATCACCCAGCAACTGACGGATCGACTCCAGGTCGTCCAGCAGGTGGTCATCTTTTTTTAGAGGGTTGGGAGTGTCCATCATGTGCTCAAAGTCGTTGTAGCCGGTGATCTTGCAGAGGATAGCCCTGTTCGCGATAGAAACGGAAACTCTCACGCGCGGCCTGACGAATAGCCGGGTCTTCCACCACCACTTCCGCCACGCGGGCGAATGCCTTGGCAAAAACCGGTACTTTCAGGTCGAGGTTGACCAGCAGGTCATGGTGGTCGCCGCAGCTATCCCCCAAACCCAGGACGACCTGGCCTTCGGGTTCTGATTCGGCGGGGCCATGGGGCACGAAGCTCTCGCCCTTGAAGCGCCACAGGCGGGCGTCCAGTTCGTCGCGTTGGCCGGCATCGCTGCAATGCAGGTAGATGCGGTGGCCCATGCGCCAGGCTTTTTCGGTGAGCTTGCAGGCAAAGTCCAGGCGCGCGAGCGGATCGGCGCTGGGCAATATATAGAAGTCAACTTGGGTCATTGCGGTTCCTGGAGCCCGAGGCGGCTATTGCGCCGCCCCGAGGTCACGGTTTTCAGGCCTTGGCGCGATCCAGCAGGTATTGGGTCAGCAGCGGCACCGGACGGCCGGTGGCGCCCTTGTCCTTGCCGCCGCTGGTCCAGGCGGTGCCGGCGATGTCCAGGTGCGCCCAGTTGAAGTTCTTGGCGAAGCGCGACAGGAAGCAGGCCGCGGTGATGGTGCCGGCTTTCGGCCCGCCGATGTTGGCGATGTCGGCGAACGGGCTGTCCAGTTGTTCCTGGTATTCATCGAACAGCGGCAATTGCCAGGCGCGGTCGTCGGCAGCCTTGCCAGCACTGAGCAGTTGCTCGATCAACTCTTCGTTGTTACCCAGCAGGCCCGAAGTGTGGGAACCCAGGGCAACGACGCAGGCGCCGGTCAGGGTGGCGATGTCGATCACGGCCTGTGGCTTGAAGCGTTCGGCGTAGGTCAGGGCATCGCACAGCACCAGGCGGCCTTCGGCGTCGGTGTTGAGGATTTCCACGGTCTGGCCGCTGAGGGTGGTGACGATATCGCCCGGACGGCTGGCACCGCCGCTCGGCATGTTCTCGGCGCAGGCCAGGATGCACACCAGGTTGATCGGCAGCTTGAGTTCCAGTACGGCGCGCAGGGTGCCGAACACGCTGGCGGCGCCGCCCATGTCGTACTTCATCTCGTCCATGCCCAGGCCCGGCTTGAGGCTGATACCGCCGGTGTCGAAGGTGATGCCTTTACCTACCAGGGCGTAAGGCTTCTCGGACTTCTTGCCGCCGTTGTATTGCATCACGATCAGGCGGGGTGGCTGGTCGCTGCCCTGGCCCACGGCATAGAACGAGCCCATGCCCAGTTCCTTGATCTTCTTCTCATCCAGGACTTCGACTTTCAGGCCCTTGAACTCTTTGCCCAATGCCTTGGCCTGTTCGCCCAGGTAAGTCGGGTGGCAGATGTTCGGCGGCAGGTTGCCCAGGTCGCGGGTGAACGACATGCCGTTGGCGATGGCCTGGGCATGGCTCACGGCGCGTTCGACTTCAGCCTGGGCGGCCTTGATGGTCAGCAGGGTGATTTTCTTCAGGGCACGGGGTTCGGCTTTCTGGCTCTTGAACTGCTCGAAGCTGTAGCTGCCGTCCACCAGGCTTTCGGCCAGCAGGCGGGTCTTGCCGTAGCTGTCGCGGCCCTTGACGATGATTTCATCGAGTGCCAGGGTCGCATCGCTGCCGCCCAGGCCCTTGAGGGTGTTGAGGATGCCGCTGATGATCTTGCGGAACGGGCGGTCGCCGAGCTCAGCGTCCTTGCCCACGCCGACCAGTAATACGCGGTCGGCCTTGAGGTTGGGCAGGCTTTGCAGCAGCAGGCTCTGGCCGACTTTGCCGGCCAGGTCGCCGCGCTTGAGCACGGCGCTGATGGCGCCCCCGCTCAGTTCGTCGAGTTGTTTGGCGGCGACGCCGAGCTTGCGGCCTTCGCCGATGGCGACCACGAGGGTGGCGGTTTTCAACGTTTCGGGGCTAACGCTTTTTACAACCAATTCCATTTTTCGGGTCCCTTATAAAGGTCGGTGAGCCTGGCGTGTGTACCCAGGCTTTAAAGCTTGGCGGCCAGTAGACCGCCAGCGACAAAGGCCGCAGTTTGAACCTCGCCGGCGGAGCCTGACAACCCTTGCAGCGCGCTTTGTGCATGCGTATGAGCAAGCTCCGTGACAGGCGTGGTCAATCACAGGATAATGCGCCATCTTTTTAGCCGGCCTGCATCAAACGGGCCGACTCAGTAAGCTTGCTTGTTTGGCCGCCTTAGCCTGACAACCCTGGAGTGTCTGGTTTGATCGTCTTCCGTTATCTGTCCCGCGAAGTCCTGTTGACCCTGAGTGCCGTGAGTGCGGTGCTGCTGGTCATCATCATGAGTGGTCGTTTCGTCAAATACCTGGCCCAGGCTGCCTCCGGCGCCCTCGACCCAGGCTCGCTGTTCCTGATCATGGGCTTTCGCCTGCCGGGCTTTTTGCAACTGATCCTGCCCCTGGGCCTGTTTCTCGGCATCCTGCTGGCCTATGGCCGTCTGTACCTCGAAAGCGAAATGACCGTGCTCTCGGCCACCGGCATGAGCCAGCAACGCCTGCTGGGCATGACCATGATCCCCGCTGCCGGTGTCGCCCTGATCGTGGCCTGGTTGAGCCTGAGCCTGGCTCCCCAGGGCGCCATGCAATTCCAGCTGGTGCTGAACAAGCAGGACGCCATGACCGAGTTCGACACCCTCGAACCGGGCCGTTTCCAGGCGCTCAATGACGGTTCCAGGGTGACCTACACCGAGACCCTGAGCGACAACCGCGCCAACCTCGGCGGCGTGTTCATTTCAGAGAAGCGCCTGGGGCAGGACAAGAAAGACCGTGGCATTTCCGTATTGGTCGCCGATTCGGGCCGCCAGGAAGTGCGTCCCGACGGCAGCCGCTACCTGATCCTGGAAAACGGCTATCGCTATGATGGCAGCCCGGGGCAGGCTGATTACCGTGCCATCAAGTACGACACCTATGGCGTGATGCTCGCCCGTCCGGATGTCAGCGACGAGGTCACCGATCGCGATGCCATTCCTACGCAGGAATTGCTCGGCAGCAAGGAGTTGCGCTCCATCGCCGAGCTGCAATGGCGCATTTCCCTGCCGCTGCTGGTGTTTATCGTGACCCTGATGGCCGTGCCGCTGTCTCGCGTCAATCCGCGCCAGGGCCGCTTCCTCAAGCTGTTGCCGGCGATCCTGCTGTACATGGCTTACCTGACCATCCTGATTTCCGCCCGTGGCTCCCTGGAGAAAGGCAAGCTGTCGCCGATCCTGGGCCTGTGGTGGGTACACGGCATGTTCCTGATGATCGGCCTGGGGTTGCTCTATTGGGAACCCATACGCCTGAAAATGAAGAGCCGTAGTGGCCAGAAGGAGTTGGCTCGTGGCTAAGCTCGATCGCTACATTGGTAGCAGCGTACTGATCGCCATCCTGGCGGTATTGGGCATCATTCTGGGCTTGGCGTCGTTGTTCGCCTTCATCGATGAAGTGGGCAACGTCAGCGACACCTACACCGTATGGGACGTGCTGAGCTACGTGGCCCTTACCGCGCCCCGTCGCCTCTACGACATGATGCCCATGGCCGCGCTGATCGGTTGCCTGATCGGCCTGGGCAGCCTGGCCAGCAACAGCGAGCTGACCATCATGCGCGCCGCCGGGGTTTCCATCGGCCGTATCGTCTGGGCGGTGATGAAGCCCATGCTGCTGCTGATGCTCTGCAGCGTGCTGATCGGCGAATACGTGGCGCCACCGGCCGAAACCACCGCCCAGGCCAATCGCGCCCTGGCCCAGGGGTCGGGGGATGCGCAAAGCTCCAAACACGGCCTGTGGCACCGCCAGGGGGATGAGTTCATCCACATCAACGCCGTGCAGCCAGGTGGGCTGCTGATCGGGGTGACGCGCTACACCTTCGACAAGGAACGCCACATCCTGTCGTCCAGCTTTGCCAAGCGCGCCCAGTTCGCCAATGAACAATGGCAACTGACCGACGTCACCACTACCTATTTCCGCAATGTCGGCCAGGGCACCAAGGCCACCACGGAAATGATCAATGTGCCGTCCGAACAGTGGGACATCGCCCTGAAGCCGGAACTGCTCAATACCGTGGTGATGATCCCGGAAAGCCTGCCGATCTCCGGGCTGTGGGGCTATATCCACTACCTCAAGGACCAGGGCCTGAACAATGGCCGTTACTGGCTGGCATTTTGGGTCAAGGTGTTGCAGCCAGTGGTCACCGCTGCGCTGGTACTGATGGCGATTTCGTTCATCTTCGGTCCATTGCGCTCCGTAACCCTGGGCCAGCGGGTGTTTACGGGTGTGCTGGTGGGCTTCACCTTCCGCATCGCCCAGGATTTGCTCGGCCCTTCCAGCCTGGTGTTCGGTTTCTCGCCGCTGTTTGCGGTGCTGGTGCCGACCGCCATTTGCGCCCTGGCCGGGTTCTGGCTGTTGCGGCGCGCCGGTTGATGCTGCGCTTATGAACAAAAAATGCCCCGTTCGCAAGACCGGGGCATTTTTGTTCTGGTCAGCAAAGATGACGTTTGGCCTGAGCTTCAGGTACAATTCCCGGCTATTTTTCAGCGGGCAATCTGCCTGCAGCCTTTTTGAGTGTTGATCCGTGAGTGATTTGAGTCATATCCGCAATTTCTCCATCATCGCCCACATTGACCATGGTAAGTCGACGCTGGCCGATCGATTCATCCAGATGTGCGGCGGCCTTGCCGAGCGTGAAATGGAAGCCCAGGTTCTGGACTCCATGGACCTCGAACGCGAGCGCGGGATCACCATCAAGGCCCACAGCGTTACCCTTTACTACACCGCCCGAGACGGTATCAAGTACCAGCTGAACTTCATTGACACCCCAGGCCACGTTGACTTCACCTACGAAGTCAGCCGGTCCCTGGCGGCCTGCGAAGGCGCGTTGCTGGTGGTGGACGCGGGGCAGGGCGTGGAAGCCCAGTCCGTGGCCAACTGCTACACCGCCATCGAGCAGGGCCTGGAGGTCATGCCGGTGCTGAACAAGATCGACCTGCCCCAGGCCGATCCGGACCGCGTGAAGGAAGAAATCGAAAAAATCATCGGCATTGACGCCACTGACGCCGTCGAGTGCAGCGCCAAGACCGGCTTGGGCGTCGACGAAGTGCTCGAGCGCCTGGTCAAGACCATTCCCGCGCCGACCGGCAATATCGAAGATCCGCTGCAAGCGTTGATCATCGACTCCTGGTTCGACAACTACCTGGGGGTTGTCTCCCTGGTACGCGTGCGCCACGGCCGTGTGAAGAAGGGCGACAAGATCCTGGTCAAGTCCACCGGCAAGATCCACCTGGTGGACAGCGTCGGTGTATTCAACCCCAAGCACACCGCCACCGTTGATCTGAAAGCCGGCGAAGTGGGCTTCATCATCGCCGGTATCAAGGACATTCATGGTGCCCCAGTGGGTGACACCCTGACCTTGAGCTCCACCCCTGACGTCGACGTGCTGCCAGGCTTCAAGCGCATCCAGCCGCAGGTCTACGCGGGCCTGTTCCCGGTCAGCTCCGACGACTTCGAGGACTTCCGCGAAGCCCTGCAGAAGCTGACCCTCAACGATTCGTCGTTGCAGTACACCCCGGAAAGCTCCGACGCCCTGGGTTTCGGCTTCCGTTGCGGCTTCCTCGGCATGCTGCACATGGAGATCATCCAGGAGCGCCTCGAGCGCGAATACGACCTGGACCTGATCACCACCGCGCCAACCGTTATTTTTGAGTTGCTGCTGAAAAACGGTGAAACGATTTACGTCGACAACCCGTCCAAGCTTCCAGACCTGTCTTCGATCGAAGACATGCGCGAACCGATCGTGCGCGCCAATATTCTTGTGCCGCAGGAACACCTGGGCAACGTCATTACCCTGTGTATTGAAAAGCGTGGCGTACAGCACGACATGCTGTTCCTCGGTACCCAGGTACAAGTGACCTACGATTTACCGATGAACGAAGTGGTCCTGGACTTCTTCGACCGTCTCAAATCCACCAGTCGCGGCTATGCTTCGCTGGATTACCATTTCGATCGTTACCAATCGGCTAATCTGGTGAAACTGGATGTGCTGATCAACGGCGACAAGGTCGATGCCCTGGCACTGATCGTGCACAAGGACAACGCGCACTACAAAGGTCGGCAGTTGACCGAGAAGATGAAAGAACTGATTCCGCGCCAGATGTTCGACGTCGCGATCCAGGCCGCCATTGGCGGGCAGATCATTGCGCGGACTTCCGTCAAGGCACTCAGAAAGAACGTACTGGCCAAATGCTACGGTGGCGACGTCAGCCGTAAGCGCAAGCTGCTTGAGAAGCAAAAGGCCGGTAAAAAACGCATGAAGCAAGTGGGCAACGTGGAAATTCCACAAGAAGCCTTCCTTGCGGTGCTCAGGTTGGATAGTTAGGTCCTATGTCGCTAAATTTCCCGCTGTTGCTGGTCATCGCCGTTGCCGTTTGCGGTCTCCTGGCGTTGCTCGATCTGGTGTTCTTCGCCCCGCGTCGGCGGGCGGCTATCGCGTCCTATCAGGGCAGCGTCAGCCAGCCCGATGTCGTGGTGCTCGAGAAGCTGAACAAAGAACCGTTGCTGGTTGAATACGGCAAATCGTTCTTCCCGGTGCTGTTCATCGTGCTGGTGTTGCGCTCGTTCCTGGTGGAGCCGTTTCAGATCCCTTCGGGGTCGATGAAACCGACCCTGGACGTGGGTGACTTCATCCTGGTGAACAAGTTTTCCTACGGGATTCGCTTGCCGGTGATAGACAAGAAGGTCATCGAGATCGGTGACCCGCAGCGCGGCGACGTGATGGTGTTCCGCTACCCAAGCGATCCGAACGTCAACTACATCAAGCGTGTCGTGGGCCTGCCGGGTGACGTGATTCGCTACACCAGCGACAAGCGCCTGTTCGTCAATGGCGAGTCGGTGGCGGAGAAATTGATCGGCACCGAGCCGAACACCTTGGGCAGCGCCGAGCTGTACCGGGAAAAGCTCGGTACGGTAGAGCACGAAATCCGCAAGGAAATGAGCCGCTACCGCGCAATGCCTGATGGCGAGTGGAAAGTGCCTGCCGGGCACTACTTCATGATGGGCGACAACCGCGACAATTCCAATGACAGCCGCTACTGGGATGACCCTACGATTCCCAAGGATCTGCTGGGCATGGTTCCCGACCAGAATATCGTCGGCAAGGCCTTCGCGGTCTGGATGAGTTGGCCGGAACCCAAGCTCAGCCACCTGCCGAACTTCTCGCGGGTCGGGCTGATCAAGTAAGACAGGCGGCGCTGTGATCACAGCGCCGAATGCTTTTCTGGGGCTTGGACATTTCCGGCCTCATGCAGCATCAACCAGGATTTGAATTTGAACACTGCGTCAATCGTCGATGGCCGCCGGTGCCACCAAACAGATATGGGTAAACCGTGAGCGTTTCTTTAAGTCGTCTCGAGCGTCTGCTCGGCTACACCTTCAAGGATCAGGAATTGATGGTCCTTGCCCTCACACACCGCAGCTTTGCAGGGCGTAATAACGAACGCCTGGAATTCCTCGGTGATGCCATCCTCAATTTCGTCGCCGGTGAAGCCCTGTTCGAGCGCTTCCCCCAAGCCCGTGAAGGCCAGCTGTCGCGCCTGCGCGCGCGCCTGGTTAAAGGCGAGACCCTGGCCGTGCTGGCCCGTGGTTTCGGCCTTGGCGAGTACCTGCGCCTGGGGTCCGGTGAGTTGAAGAGCGGCGGTTTCCGTCGTGAGTCGATCCTGGCCGACGCCCTTGAGGCGTTGATCGGTGCGATCTACCTGGATGCTGGCATGGAAGCGGCCAAGGAGCGGGTGACGGCCTGGCTGACGTCGGAAATCGAAAGCCTTACCCTGGTCGACACCAACAAAGATCCCAAGACCCGCCTGCAGGAATTCCTGCAGTCCCGCGGGTGCGAACTGCCACGTTACGAAGTGGTGGATATCCAAGGTGAGCCCCATTGCCGCGTGTTCTTCGTGGAATGTGAAATCACCTTACTGAATGAAAAAAGCCGAGGTCAGGGTGTGAGCCGTCGTATTGCCGAACAGGTAGCGGCCGCCGCAGCACTGATTGCCCTGGGCGTGGAGAATGGCCATGACTGATTCAACCGCAACACGCTGTGGCTATGTTGCCATCGTCGGCCGCCCCAACGTGGGCAAGTCCACGCTGCTGAACCACATCCTCGGCCAGAAGCTCGCGATCACCTCGCGCAAGCCGCAGACCACTCGCCACAACATGCTGGGCATCAAGACCGAAGGCGCCGTGCAGGCGGTCTACGTCGACACTCCAGGTATGCACAAAGGCGGCGAGAAGGCCCTGAACCGCTACATGAACAAGACCGCCTCGGCCGCGTTGAAAGACGTCGACGTGGTGATCTTCGTGGTCGACCGCACCAAGTGGACCGACGAAGACCAGATGGTCCTCGAGCGCGTGCAGTACGTCACCGGCCCATTGATCGTCGCGCTGAACAAGACCGACCGTATCGAAGACAAATCCGAACTGATGCCGCACCTGACCTGGCTGCAGGAACAACTGCCCAATGCCCAGATCATGCCGATCTCGGCCCAGCACGGGCATAACCTCGAAGCCCTGGAACGCGTGATCGCCGGCTACCTGCCGGAGAACGAGCACTTCTTCCCGGAAGACCAGATCACCGACCGCAGCAGCCGTTTCCTCGCCGCTGAACTGGTGCGCGAGAAAATCATGCGCCAAATGGGCGCAGAGCTGCCTTACCAGATCACCGTTGAAATCGAAGAGTTCAAGCAGCAGGGCAAGACCTTGCATATCCATGCGCTGATCCTCGTCGAGCGTGACGGCCAGAAGAAAATCATCATTGGCGACAAGGGCGAGCGCATCAAGCGTATCGGTACCGAAGCGCGCAAGGACATGGAATTGCTGTTCGATTCCAAGATCATGCTCAACCTGTGGGTGAAGGTGAAGGGTGGTTGGTCCGATGATGAGCGCGCATTGCGCTCCCTGGGTTACGGCGACCTGTAAGGTCTTGAGTACACCGCAGGACTGAAAGTGTGGGAGGGGGCTTGCCCCCGATAGCGGTGGGTCAGTTGATAGATAAGTGACTGAACCACCGCCATCGGGGGCAGGCCCCCTCCCACATTGGGTTTATGTTGTTTTCAAGATTGCCGTCAGCCGTGAGAACCCCATGTCCTCAACCCCACCTCCCAGCCAACTCGCCTACGTCCTGCACAGCCGCGCCTACCGTGAGACCAGCGCCCTGGTGGACTTCCTCACGCCTCAAGGTCGCCTGCGTGCGGTATTGCGTAGCGCACGGGGCAAGGCGGGCACATTGGCACGGCCCTTCGTGGCGTTGGACGTGGAGTTTCGTGGCAAGGGCGAGTTGAAAAACGTCGGCCGCCTGGAAAGCGTCGGCACTTCAGCCTGGCTCAATGGCGATGCACTGTTCAGCGGCCTCTACCTCAATGAGCTGCTGATCCGCCTGCTGCCCGCCGAAGACCCGCACCCGGCGGTCTTCGATCACTATGCTGCCACCTTGCTGGCCCTGGCTGAGGGGCGCCCCCTGGAGCCATTGCTGCGGGCATTCGAATGGCGCCTGCTCGATGACCTGGGCTACGGTTTCGAGTTGAACAACGACCTGCATGGCGAGCCTATCGCCGCCGACGGCATGTACCGCCTGCAAGTCGATGCCGGCCTGGAGCGCGTGTATCTGTTGCAACCGGGCCTGTTCCAGGGCACCGAACTGCTGGCCATGAGCGAAGCCGACTGGAGCGCCCCCGGCGCCTTGTCCGCCGCCAAGCGCCTGATGCGCCAAGCCCTCGCGGTCCACCTGGGTGGACGGCCGTTGGTCAGTCGCGAGTTGTTTCGAAAGCCCTGACATCCCCGTGTATGCTGTGCACCGTTTCTTTCCCTTTTCAGGAGCGCTTCCGTGACCACCAGCAATCGCATTCTTCTTGGCGTCAACATCGACCACGTCGCTACCCTGCGCCAGGCCCGGGGCACCCGTTACCCTGACCCGGTCAAGGCCGCGCTGGACGCCGAAGAAGCGGGCGCCGACGGCATCACCGTGCACCTGCGCGAAGACCGCCGTCACATCCAGGAGCGCGACGTGTTGCTGCTCAAGGACGTGCTGCAAACCCGCATGAACTTCGAAATGGGCGTCACCGAGGAAATGATGGCGTTCGCCGAACGCATCCGCCCGGCGCACATCTGCCTGGTACCGGAAACCCGCCAGGAACTGACCACCGAAGGTGGCCTCGACGTGGCCGGCCAGGAAGCGCGGATCAAGGCCGCCGTGGAGCGCCTGTCGAAGATCGGCAGCGAAGTGTCATTGTTCATCGACGCCGATGAGCGCCAGATCGAAGCCTCCCGTCGGGTCGGCGCGCCGGCTATTGAACTGCACACCGGCCGTTACGCCGACGCCACCACACCGACCGACGTGGCGGATGAACTGCAGCGCATCATTGACGGTGTGAACTGCGGCCTCACTGAAGGCCTGATCGTCAACGCCGGTCATGGCCTGCACTACCACAACGTCGAAGCCGTGGCCGCGATCAAGGGCATCAACGAGCTGAACATCGGCCATGCGCTGGTGGCGCATGCGCTGTTCGTCGGTTTCAAAGGCGCCGTCGCCGAGATGAAAGCCCTGATCCTGGCGGCCGCCAAGCACTAAAAACAGCGAAGATCCAATGTGGGAGGGGGCTTGCCCCCGATGGCGGTGTATCAGTCAGCAAATCTGTACCTGACCCACCGCTATCGGGGGCAAGCCCCCTCCCACATGAGAAGTCTTACTGTTTAGCCTTTGCAGGTGTATCGTATCTGCCCTTTGCAGGCCCTGCGCCTGCGGCAGATACGTGAGGTTGTTGTGTCCCGATCCTTTTCCCGTCGACAAATCCTGGGTGGTCTTGCAGGCCTGGCCGTAGTGGGCGTCGGTGCCGGTGGCGCCTACCGCTACTGGCTGGGGAAGGTCGCCGAAGCCGAAGCAGGGCACGATTACGAACTGATCGCCGCGCCGCTCGATGTGGAACTGGTGCCGGGGCACAAAACCCAAGCCTGGGCCTTCGGCCCGTCAGCACCGGGTACTGAACTGCGTGTGCGTCAGGGCGAGTGGCTGCGAGTGCGCTTTATCAACCACCTGCCGGTCGCCACCACCATCCACTGGCACGGCATTCGCCTGCCGCTGGAAATGGACGGCGTACCCTACGTCTCGCAATTGCCGGTGCTGCCCGGCGAGTACTTCGACTACAAGTTCCGTGTGCCGGACGCCGGCAGCTACTGGTACCACCCCCATGTGAACAGCAGCGAAGAGCTCGGCCGTGGCCTGGTCGGCCCGCTGATCATTGAAGAGCGCGAACCCACGGGTTTCAAGCACGAGCGCACCCTCAGCCTGAAAAGCTGGCACGTGGACGAAGAGGGCGCGTTTGTCGCCTTCAGCATTCCACGCGAGGCGGCGCGGGGCGGTACGGCGGGGCGCCTGTCGACCATCAATGGCGTGTCCCGGGCGGTGATCGACTTGCCGGCCGGGCAGATCACCCGCGTGCGTTTGCTCAATCTCGACAACACCCTGACCTACCGCATCAACATCCCCGACGTCGAAGCGCAGATCTACGCGCTGGATGGCAACCCCATCGAGCCGCGCCCATTGGGCAAGGAATACTGGCTGGGCCCGGGCATGCGCATCTGCCTGGCGATCAAGGCACCGCCGGCGGGCGAGGAGCTGTCGATCCGTAACGGACCCGTACGCCTGGGCACTTTCCGCTCAGTCGCCAACACCGACGCGCCCACCGAGTGGCCACCGGCGTTGCCGGCCAACCCGATTGCCGAGCCCGACCTGGCCAATGCGGAGAAACTCAACTTCAATTTCGAGTGGGTCGGTTCGGTGTCGGTCAACGTCGACAACGGCAAGCCGCCGAGCCTGTGGCAAATCAACGGCCAGGCCTGGGACATCACCGACAAGACCTGCGCCGACCGCCCGATTGCCAAGCTGGAAAAGGGCAAGAGCTACATTTTCGAATTGAAGAACATGACCCAGTACCAGCACCCGATCCACCTGCACGGCATGAGTTTCAAGGTCATCGCCTCGAACCGCCACAAGGTGATCCCGTATTTCACCGACACCTACCTGCTGGGCAAGAACGAACGCGCCCGCGTGGCGTTGGTGGCGGATAACCCGGGGGTGTGGATGTTCCATTGCCACGTGATCGACCACATGGAAACCGGCCTGATGGCCGCGATCGAGGTGGTGTGATGCGCCAGTTTCGCCCCACGGCGATCATCGACCGCAGCCGCGACCAGGACTTCATGCGCGAAGCCCTGGCGCTGGCCGCCCAAGGCGCGGCGCTGGGCGAAGTGCCGGTGGGCGCGGTGCTGGTGCAAGACGGTGAAATCATCGGCCGCGGTTTCAACTGCCCGATCAGCGGCAACGATCCCAGCGCCCATGCGGAAATGGTCGCCATCCGCGCCGCCGCCCAGGCCGTGAGCAACTATCGCCTGCCCGGCAGCACGCTGTATGTGACCCTCGAACCTTGCAGCATGTGCGCCGGCCTGATCGTGCATTCGCGGATTGCGCGGGTGGTGTACGGCGCGCTGGAGCCCAAGGCGGGAATTGTGCAGAGCCAGGGGCAGTTTTTTACCCAAGGGTTTCTCAATCATCGGGTGTTGTTTGAAGGCGGTGTGCTGGCCGAGGAGTGCGGCACGGTGTTGAGCGAGTTCTTCAAGGCCCGCCGGGCCAAGCCCCAAATCTAACCAACACTGAAAATCCAATGTGGAAGGGGGCAAGCCCCCGATAGCGGTGTATCAGCCATAGATGTGTTGGCTGACCGACTGCTATCGAGGGCAAGCCCCCTCCCACATTTGGATTTCTGTTGTTCCAGGAAGATCAGTGGTTACTTCTTGGCGATGATCACCGCCCGCATCGGTGCCGGCAGCCCTTCAATGGTCTTGCTGTGGTCCTCGGGATCGAGGAAGTCACTCAACGACTGATACTTCATCCACGCCGTCCCGCGCTGTTCCTGCACCGTGGTCACGCTCACATCCACACAGCGCACATCACTGAACCCCGCCCGGCGCAACCACAGCATCAGCGCCGGCACCGACGGCAGGAACCACACGTTACGCATCTGCGCATAACGGTCTTCCGGTACCAGCACCTGTTGTTGATCGCCTTCCACCACCAAGGTTTCCAGGACCAGTTCACCGCCCTTGATCAAGGTGTCCTTCAGCGCCAGCAGGTGTTCGATCGGCGAGCGACGGTGATAGAAAACCCCCATGGAAAACACCGTGTCGAAGCCTTCCAGGTTCGCCGGCAGGTCCTCGAACGGGAATGGCAGGTGCCAGGCCCTGGGTTCGGACAGGTAACGCTGTACGGCCTGGAACTGGCAGAAGAACAGCCAGTTCGGGTCGACGCCGATCACGCTGTCGGCTCCTGCGCCGAGCATGCGCCACATGTAGTAACCGTTGCCGCAGCCCACATCGAGGATGCGCTTGCCTTTCAGGTCCAGATGGGGCGCCACGCGCGACCATTTCCAGTCCGAGCGCCATTCGGTGTCCACATGCACACCGAACAGATGAAACGGGCCTTTGCGCCACGGGCTCAGGCCCATCAGCGCGGTGTGCATTTGCGCGCGGGTGGCGTCGTCGCAGGCGGTGTCCAACACCAGGCCATTGAGCAGGTCGATCTCGGTGGGCTGGATCTTCGGCAGTGCATCCAGTGCACTCTGCCAGCGCTCCAGGTCGCCATGGCCCTTTTCCATCTTGCTATCGAGCTGCGCTTGCAGGCCCTGGGCCCAGACAGCCAAGGGAGTGCCGACCAGATGGCGGGCGAGGGGGGACAAATCAATCATGGCAAGGCAATCAACGAGGCAAAGTTAAGACACTGGAACCACGGCACGACTTTCGAAAACCCGGCCGCCAACAGGCGTTCGCGGTGTTCTTCAAGGCTGTCGGGCTTCATGACGTTTTCGATGGCGCTGCGCTTCTGGGCGATTTCCAGTTCGCTGTAGCCGTTGGCGCGCTTGAACGCGATATGCAGGTCGGTGAGCAGTGCGTGCTCTTCAGGATCATTGAAACGCAGCTTTTCCGAGAGGATCAACGCACCGCCCGGCAGCAGTGCCTGGCGGATGCGCCCAAGCAACGCCAGGCGCTGCTCGGGGGCGATGAATTGCAGGGTGAAGTTCAGGGCCACCACCGAGGCGGGTTGGAATTGCAACCCGAGGATATCGCCCTCGATCACCTCCACCGGCAGCAGCTCCTGGAACATCGAGTCCTGGCCATTGAGGTATTCGCGGCAACGCTCGACCATCGCCGCCGAATTATCCACCGCGATCACCCGGCAGCCGTCAGTGCGCACATGGCGACGCAGGGCCTGGGTCACCGCGCCCAGCGAAGAACCCAGGTCGTAGAGCACGCTGTGGGGCTGGGCAAACTGCGCTGCAAGTACACCGAGGTTTTCGACGATGGTCGGGTAACCGGGCACCGAACGCTTGATCATGTCGGGGAATACCCGCACCACGTCCTCGTTAAAGGCGAAGTCCGGCACCTGGGGCAGGGGCTGGGCGAATAGGCGATCGGGTTCTTTGCTCACGGTTGTTCCGGCGACGAGGGGGAAAGGCCGGCATTTTAGCCAAGTTGCTCATCGGATGCGCGGGTTGTCTGATTTGTGGTAATGAGCGGGCTTGTCGAATCGTCGCACCGCCCCCATCGGGCTGCGCAGCAGCCCCGGACTATCAAGGCCACCGCGGCTTCTGGGTGAATGCCGATGCGGTGATGCCCCACTGTCCCAGCCAGTAAGTCACGATCAATAAATAGGGCGCGGCCTCGAATGACACCACAAATCGATTGATACCGATCAGGGTGTCGGAAAACACAAACGACGCGGCCCCTGCCGCCGCCAATGCGGCTGAGCGCTTCGGCACCTCACTGCCCAGCCGGGCCAGCGCACGCCAGAGCATGGCGCTGATCACCAGCGCGTAAATCACCACGGGTATCAGCAAATCACCGAGGCCGTGGGCAATCAGAATGCTCAACAAGATCGCGCCCACAGCGAGTGCCAGTACCAGCGGCAGCAGTGCCAGGCGGCGGCAGTCGCTGAAATACGCCTTGAGGTATGCCAGGTGGGCAAACAGAAACGCGCCGAGGCCGAAGATAAAGAGATCGCCCGGCCATGCCAGCAGCACATCGCCGGCCAGGGAAAAAATCAGCCCAAGGCTGATCCAGCGTCGGTAGTCGGTCGGCGGTGCATCATGTAACCAGCCCAGCAGCGCCAGTACCGGCAATGGCTTGACCAGCAAGCAAAGCAGGGTGGCGTGGGTGCTCAGGCCATAGATAAAGGTACCGGCTCCCATCAGCGCAAGAATCAGCCATGGCATATCAGTTCACCGTGATGGCGCAGTCGAAGGTCTCGGCGGGTTCGGCTTCCGGTTCCCAGGGTTGCTGGGAGGTCAGGCGCAAACGTCCCTGGCCGGTGGCAAAGGCCTGGAAGCGCCAGGTGGACTGGCCGCCACCGCCGATCACGCCGGACTCTTTGCTGTTGTAGACCTCGGGGCTCAGGGCACGCAGCACGCCACCCGCCGAATCCTGGATTGCCCAGCGGTAGCCAGTAGTGGGGTTGCTCGGCAGGGTGAGGATCAGGTTTTGCCCAGGTTTAAGCTGGAGCGGGCAGGCGCTCTGTTCTTCCACGGTGACGTTTTGCTTGGGGGCACTGGCGCACGCGGCCAGCAGGGCAAGGCTCAAGGGGAGAAGCAGGCGGGCAGCAGTCATGGGGGCTCCGTTCATTCACGACGAAGGGCGAGCATAACCGAAGATGAGACAAGGTGTGACAAGAGGCAGCAGAGTGCCCTTTGTGGTGAGCACGCTTGTTGTGGTGGGCACGCTTGTTGTGGCGAGCAGGCTTGCCCTGCGTTGGGCTGCGAAGCAGCCCCTCTTAAAAAGACCCCATTCTTCCTGAAAGAATGGGGTCGTTGGTTTTGGGGCTGCTTCGCAGCCCAACGCAGGGCAAGCCTGCTCGCCACAGAGGCCAGCTCAGGGGCTAGAGGTTTATCAGAAGAGCACCTTCGCCACATCCGCAAAACGCTTGGCAAAGTGCACGGTCATCCCTTCCTTCAGATACTCCGGCAATTCCTCGAAACTGCCACGGTTCGGCTCCGGCAGGATCAGCTCGTGGATCTTCTGGCGCCGCGCCGCGATCACCTTCTCGCGCACCCCGCCAATCGGCAGCACATGCCCGGTCAGCGTCAGTTCACCGGTCATCGCCACGCCTTTTTTCGGCGGCTGGTTGCGCGCCAGCGACAGCAGCGCACTGGCCATGGTTACCCCAGCGCTTGGGCCGTCCTTCGGTGTGGCACCTTCCGGCACGTGCAGGTGCACGAAGGCTTCGTCGAAGAATTTCGGGTCGCCACCAAACGACTTCAGGTTGGAGCTGATGTAGCTGTAGGCGATTTCGGCGGACTCCTTCATCACATCACCCAACTGCCCGGTGAGCTTGAAGCCGCGGTTCAGCGTGTGGATGCGCGTCGCCTCGATGGGCAGGGTCGCGCCGCCCATGCTGGTCCAGGCCAGGCCGGTGATCACGCCGGTGCCGGACAGCACTTGCTCGTTGCGGAACACCGGCATGCCCAAGGAGGCCTCCAGGTCCTTGTTGCCGATCTTGATCACCGAGTTTGGCTCATCCAGCAGCTTGACCACGGCCTTGCGTACCAGTTTGCCCAGCTGTTTCTCCAACTGGCGCACGCCGGCCTCGCGGGCATAACCGTCGATCAAGGCGCGCAGGGCGCCGTCGCTGATGGACAGGCTGGTTTTCGCTACGCCGGCTTTTTCCAGCTGTTTGGGCCACAGGTGGCGCTTGGCGATGGCGACTTTTTCTTCGGTGATATAGCCCGACAGGCGAATCACTTCCATGCGGTCCAGCAACGGCCCGGGGATCGAGTCCAGGGTGTTGGCGGTACACACGAACAGCACTTTGGACAGGTCCAGGCGCAGGTCGAGGTAATGGTCGAGGAATTCGACGTTCTGCTCCGGGTCGAGGGTTTCCAGCAGCGCCGAGGCCGGGTCGCCCTGGAAGCTTTGGCCCATCTTGTCGATCTCGTCGAGCATGATCACCGGGTTCATCACTTCCACGTCTTTCAACGCCTGCACCAGCTTGCCCGGCAGGGCGCCGATGTAGGTGCGGCGATGGCCCTTGATCTCGGCCTCGTCGCGCATGCCGCCGACACTGAAGCGATAGAACGGCCGGCCCAGGGACTCGGCGATGGATTTACCCACGCTGGTCTTGCCCACGCCCGGCGGGCCCACCAGCAGCACGATGGAGCCGGAGACCTCGCCTTTGTAGGCGCCCACGGCGAGGAACTCGAGGATACGGCTCTTGATGTCATCCAGCCCCGCGTGGTGCTTGTCGAGCACCTTGCGCGCGTGTTTCAGGTCCAGCTTGTCCTCGCCGTACACGCCCCACGGCACCGAGGTGGCCCAATCCAGGTAGTTGCGTGTGACCGCGTACTCCGGTGAACCGGTTTCGAGGATCGACAGTTTGTTCAGTTCTTCATCAATGCGCTTTTGCGCCTGGGCCGGCAGCACCTTGCCTTCCAGCCGTTGCTCGAATTGTTCGACGTCCGCGCTGCGGTCGTCCTTGGTCAGCCCCAGTTCCTGCTGGATGACCTTGAGTTGTTCCTTGAGGAAGAACTCGCGCTGGTGCTCGCCGATCTTGCGGTTCACCTCGGCGGAGATTTCCTTTTGCAGGCGCGCGACTTCGACTTCCTTGCGCAGCATCGGCAGCACTTTTTCCATGCGCTTGAGCATGGGCACGCAGTCCAGCACTTCCTGCAACTCGTTACCGGTGGCCGAGGTCAGCGCGGCGGCGAAGTCGGTCAGCGGCGACGGGTCGTTGGGGCTGAAGCGGTTGAGGTAGTTCTTCAACTCTTCGCTGTACAGCGGGTTGAGTGGCAACAGTTCCTTGATCGCATTGATCAGCGCCATGCCATAGGCCTTGACCTCATCGGTCGGCTCGGTGGGCTGGTGCGGGTATTCGACTTCCACCAGATACGGCGGGCGGTGGTGCTTGAGCCAGGTGCGAATCCTCACGCGGGTCAGGCCCTGGGCGACGAATTGCAACTTGCCGTTCTCACGGCTGGCGTGGTGCACCTTCACCAGGGTGCCGTACAGCGGCAGGGCGGAGGTGTCGAAGTGCCGTGGGTCTTCCGGCGGGGTGTCCATGAAGAACAGGGCCAGGGAGTGGTGATCGGATTTGCTCACCAGTTCCAGGGTTTCGGCCCACGGCTCTTCATTGACGATCACCGGCAGCACTTGCGCGGGGAAGAACGGGCGGTTGTGGATCGGGATGATGTAGACCTTGTCCGGCAGGTTTTGCCCAGGCAGCGCCAGGCCGGTGTTGGTCGAATGGGATTCAGCGTTTTCGGGGTCGGCGTAATCTTGGAGGTCGATATCCGGCAATTCTTGCTGGTCGCTCATGGGGCACCTGCATAAGTAAGTATGCAGGTTAGATGGGGCGGGTCAGTGGTGGTTTCAATGGCGGGGGCGAGATAGCAACATATTGCATGAAATTACTGCGGCGGCTTGGTCAATGGGAGGGGGAAAGCCCCCTCCCACATTGGGTTCGTGTTGAGTCAGCTGATTTTGTGCAGGTAGACGGGGAGTGGCTGTTCGGGAAGTACCGACAGCACCTTCAAGCGCTGCAACATCCGCTGCCGCGCCCGTTGCAAATGCTCACGCAGGTTCAACGCCGCCGCATCGAATGCGCCATGCAGCAGCAGCTCCAAAATCAAGCGATGTTCGGCGAGCATTGCCGGATCCGCGCCGATCCCCAGCAACCGATAGAAAATCCGGCTGATGATCATCGGGCTCTGGCCCTGGCGAATCAGCGCGGCGATCTTGCGGTTTTGCAGGCCGGCGAGGCAGCGCTGGTGCAGGTCCTCTTCGATCTGCTCGATAGCTTCCAGGCTGCATTGCGGGCTGTCCTGAGCGTCCAGCACGCGTTGCAACATGGCTTCGAGCACCTCGCGGTCGAGGTTGGGCGCGCTCTGGCGCAGGGCTTCGGGTTCCAGGCAGGCGCGCAGTTCGTAGTCTTCGGTGACTTCGCGGGCGGTCAGTGGCCCGGCCAGCCATTGCGAGTAGGGCTCTTTTTCCACCAGGCCACGGTCGCGCAGGCGCATCAGCGCTTCACGCACCACTGCGCGGCTGACGCCGTAGTGGTCGGCGGCGGCCTGTTCGTCCAGGCGGTAATGGCCGAAGGCGATGCAGGTGGAGAGTGCCGCGCCGATTTCCTCGACGATGCGCTCGCCCAGCGGCCGTGTGTCCACCAACTCATCGTCGCCGTTCAGGCCCAGGTGCGCATGGCTCAGGGGCAGGCGCAGCGGCTCCAGGTCCAGCCCCTCGGGGTTGATCAGGTAGCCTCGGCCATTGAAGCGGCAGATCAGCCCCTCGGCATGCAGCAGGTCCAGCGCCTTGCGCACGGGCACGCGGCTGGTGCCGAACAATTCGGCCAGCGGCGCTTCCAGCAGCACCAGGCCATGACGGGCGGTGCCATTGACGATTGCATCACGCAACACCTGGTGAATCATGGCGTACCGGGAGGCCGAGGCGGACACTGCTTTCATCGATTTCTCAAGGGCGTGTAGGACGATGGCCGGGGATTCTCTCATAGATGGGTCTGTCACTCTGCGCCACATCAAGGGCACTTTTTTGGGGCCTTGCCTGTAGGAATGTTACTTTTTGCACCAAAATGTACTTATTAATAAAATATACGTTATTGGGTTAAGGGTTCGCGCCTAAAAGGTGAACCCTTTTTTTTGCCGTGTCGAAAGCATCTATACCGCAGCTCTGGACGAAAAAACCGAATCGCTCTCGCTCACGCACGCACAGACTGGCACGAAAGCTGCCTTTGTAAAATGTACATTTTATTAATATGTACGTTTATGAGGTTCATGCTGATGTCAGACGCCACTTCACTGGCCGAGGATTTCGCCAGCGGTCGCAGCGACCCGGTGCAAGCGCTCGAACAGGCACTCGATCAAGCGAGCCAGTCGGCGGCTGTGTTTATCTGCCTGACCGCCGAACGTGCCCGTCGCGAAGCCGAAGCCGCCGCCGCGCGCTGGCGTGCCGGCCAGCCCTTGAGTGTATTCGACGGCGTGCCCCTGGCCTGGAAAGACCTGTTCGACGTGGCCGGCAGCATCACCACCGCCGGTGCTGCGTACCGGCGTCATGCGCCGGCCGCTTTGCTCGATGCGCCGAGCGTGGGCCTGCTGTGCCGCGCCGGCATGGTCAGCGTGGGCAAGACCAACCTCAGTGAGCTGGCCTATTCCGGGCTCGGCCTGAACCCGCATTTCGGCACCCCGCATAACCCCCATGGGCGGGATCAGCCGCGTATTCCCGGTGGCTCGTCTTCGGGGTCGGCGGTGGCTGTCGCCGCCGGCATCGTGCCGATCGCCATGGGCACCGACACGGCGGGTTCCATCCGCATCCCCGCGGCCCTCAACGGCCTGGTGGGGTACCGCAGCAGCAGCCGACGCTACAGCCGCGACGGGGTGTTCCCCCTGGCGCACACCCTCGACAGCCTGGGCCCGTTGACCCGCAGCGTGCGCGATGCGTTGGTCATCGACGACCTGCTCCATGGTCGCATTTCCACCCACCGCGTCCGCAGCCTCAAGGGCCAGCGCTTTGTACTGGAACAGGGCCTGCTGGCCGACGTTGAACCTGCCGTGCGCAATAACCTGCTGCGCGGGGTGGAACGCTTGAAGGCCGAGGGCGCGTTGGTCGAGATGCGCCCCTGCGCCACCTTCCAGGCCACCTTGGCACTGATCCAACAGCAAGGCTGGCTTGGCGCCTTCGAAGCCTTCGCCCTGCATGAAACCCTGCTCGACAGCGCCGACGCCGAACAGCTCGACCCGCGCGTACGCCGCCGCCTCGAAGCCGCGCGTTCGCTGCCGGCCAGCCGGTTGATCCACCTGATCGAGGCCCGTCAGCGCCTGCAACAACAACTGATCGATGACCTCGACGGCGCCCTGCTGATCACCCCCACCGTTGCCCATGTCGCCCCGGCATTGGCAGCGCTGGAAGCCGATGACGACCTGTTCGTCAGCACCAACCTCGCCACCCTGCGCCTGACCATGCCCGGCAGTTTGCTGGACATGCCCGGCGTGACCTTGCCCAGCGGCCATGATGCCCAGGGCCTGCCCACCGGGTTGCTGCTCAGCGCCCCGGCGGGGGAAGACGCACGCCTGTTGCGCGCGGCGTTGTCCGTCGAATCCCAACTGACTATCTAAGGAGACACCCCATGGCTAAAGACATCCTCTGTGCATTTGGCGTCGACGTTGACGCCGTCGCCGGCTGGCTCGGTTCCTACGGCGGCGAAGATTCGCCCGACGACATCTCCCGTGGCCTGTTCGCTGGCGAAATCGGCGCGCCACGCCTGCTCAAACTGTTTGAACGCTACGGCCTGCGCACCACCTGGTTTATCCCGGGCCATTCGATGGAAACCTTCCCTGAGCAGATGAAAGCCGTGGCCGACGCCGGGCATGAAATCGGCGTGCACGGCTACAGCCATGAAAACCCGATCGCGATGACCGCCGAGCAGGAAGAAATCGTGCTGGACAAGTCCATCGAACTGATCACCCAGGTCACCGGCAAACGCCCTACCGGCTACGTCGCTCCGTGGTGGGAATTCAGCAAGGTCACCAACGAGCTGCTGCTGAAAAAAGGCATCAAGTACGACCACAGCCTGATGCACAACGACTTCCATCCCTACTACGTGCGCAAGGGGGATACCTGGACCAAGATCGACTACAGCCAGCACCCCGACACCTGGATGAAACCCTTGGTGCGTGGCGAAGAAACCGACCTGGTGGAGATCCCGGCCAACTGGTACCTCGATGACCTGCCGCCGATGATGTTCATCAAGAAAGCCCCCAACAGCCACGGCTTCGTCAACCCGCGTCACCTCGAAGAAATGTGGCGCGACCAGTTCGACTGGGTCTACCGCGAACACGAATACGCGGTGTTCACCATGACCATCCACCCCGATGTGTCTGGCCGCCCGCAAGTGCTGTTGATGCTGGAGCGCTTGATCGAACACATCCAGAGCCATGCCGGCGTGCGCTTCGTCACCTTCGACGAAATCGCCGACGACTTTATCCGCCGCCAACCGCGTACCTGACCCCAACCCTGTAGGAGCGAGCTTGCTCGCGAAAAGCCTGAGAGCACTGCGTGCATTCAGGATGCCCGCGTCATCGTTGACGATTTTCGCGAGCAAGCACGCTCCTACAGAAAGCCCACTCCATCTCCCGAGGCGCGATTATGTCCATCTACAACAAGCTTGACCTGACTGGCTGGAAACCCCGGCAACTGACGTCTCAGGAAGTGCGCTTCGCCACCTGGATCGCGTTTTTCGCCTGGGTGTTTGCGGTGTACGACTTCATCCTGTTCGGCACCTTGCTGCCGGAAATCGGCCGGCATTTTGGCTGGGGTGAGGTGGAACAAGCTGAAATCGCGACCTGGGTGGCGGTGGGGACCGCCGTGGTCGCCCTGGCCATCGGGCCAATCGTCGACAAGCTGGGGCGCCGCAAAGGCATCATCTTCACCGTGGCCGGCTCCGCGCTCTGCTCGGCGCTGACCGCCATCGGTGGGGCATGGGGCAAGTCGCCGCTGATCCTGATCCGTTCGCTGGGCGGCCTGGGGTATGCCGAGGAAACCGTCAACGCCACCTATTTGACCGAGCTGTATGGCGCGTCAGAAGACCCGCGACTGACCAAGCGCCGCGGCTTCATCTACAGCCTGGTGCAGGGCGGCTGGCCGGTCGGTGCACTGATCGCCGCAGGTTTGACCGCGCTGTTGCTGCCGGTTATCGGTTGGCAGGGCTGCTTTATCTTCGCCGCGATCCCGGCGGTGGTGATTGCGATCATGGCGCGCAAGCTCAAGGAGAGCCCGCAGTTCCAGATCCACCAGCGCATCAGCGAGTTGCGCAGAAGTGGCGCGGTGAGCGAGGCACAGAATGTCGCCGTGACCTACGGCGTGGATTACGACGAACACAGCAAGGCCGGCCTCAAGGCCGCATTCCGTGGCCCGGCCCGTCGCGCCACCTTGGTGATCGGCGCCGCGCTGTTGCTCAACTGGGCGGCGATCCAGGTGTTCAGCGTGCTCGGCACGTCGGTGATTGTCAGCGTGCACCACATCTCGTTCGAGAACTCGCTGATCATCCTGGTGCTGTCGAACCTGGTGGGTTACTGCGGCTACCTCAGCCACGGCTGGATGGGCGACAAGATCGGCCGCCGTAACGTGATCGGCCTGGGCTGGATGCTCGGCGGCCTGTCGTTTGCCGGGATGCTGTTTGGCCCGAGCAACATGGCGATGGTGGTCGGGCTGTACAGCCTGGGCCTGTTCTTCCTGATCGGGCCGTACTCGGCGGCGTTGTTCTTTATCAGTGAAAGTTTCCCCACCAGCATCCGTGCCACCGGTGGCGCGATCATCCATGCGATGGGCCCGATTGGTGCCGTGGTCGCCGGGTTTGGCGCTACCCAGGTGTTGTCCGCCGGCAGCGATTGGCAGACCGCCGCGCTGTGGTTCGGTGCGGTGCCGTGCTTTTTGTCTGGCGTCCTGATGTTTGCCGCGCGCCATGTGCGCCCGGAAACCGTTCAGTAAGGAGTGATTGATGAGCCGTAAAGTTGCCTTGATTACCGGTGCCGCCAGCGGCATCGGCCAAGCCCTCGCGGTGGCCTATGCGCGCTGCGGCGTGGCGGTGGTGGGTGGGTATTACCCGGCCGACCCCCATGACCCGCACACCACGGTGTCCCTCGTGGAAAACGCCGCTGGTGAATGCTTGATGCTGCCGCTGGACGTGGGCGATAGCGCCTCGGTAGACGCGTTGGCCGCCCAGGCGGTGCAGCATTTTGGTCGCCTCGACTACGCGGTCGCCAACGCCGGCTTGCTGCGTCGCGCACCGCTGTTGGAGATGACGGATGCGCTGTGGGACGAGATGCTCAATGTCGACCTGACGGGGGTGATGCGCACCTTTCGCGCGGCGACGCGGCATATGAAGGAAGGCGGCGCGCTGGTGGCGATTTCGTCGATAGCCGGCGGCGTCTATGGCTGGCAGGAGCACAGCCATTACGCGGCGGCCAAGGCCGGTGTGCCGGGGTTGTGCCGGTCGCTGGCGGTGGAGCTGGCGCCGTTGGGCATTCGTTGCAATGCGGTGATTCCGGGGTTGATCGAGACGCCGCAGTCGCTGGATGCGAAGAACTCCCTGGGGCCGGAGGGCCTGGCCAAGGCGGCGCGCGCGATTCCGTTGGGTCGGGTGGGGAGGGCGGATGAAGTGGCCTCGCTGGTGCAGTTTTTGACCAGTGATGCGTCGAGCTATCTGACCGGACAGAGCATCGTCATCGACGGTGGCCTGACTGTGCGCTGGCCTGACTGATGTACTCGATCCAAAGGTGGGAGGGGGCAAGCCTCCCTCTGATCGAGCATAAATAAGGATTAAATCTTTTCATTAATCGACCGAATTTTTGTGGCGAGCAGGCTGTTGTGCAATCGGGCTGTTCTGGTGAGCGGGCTGTTGTGGCAATCGGGCTGTTGTGGCGAGCGGGCTTGTCCCGCGTTGGGCCGCGAAGCGGCCCCTGACAAAGACACCTGCGCTGTGTCAGGTACGCCTCAGAGCCTGGTTTTGGGGCCGCTTCGCGGCCCAACGCGGGACAAGCCCGCTCGCCACAGAGGTAGTGGGAGCTCCCACATTGAAACTGTGTTTGATTCAGGAGAATTACCTATGCCCCAACTCACCCATCGCCGCGCCGTGATCACCGGCGCCGGCAGCGGCATCGGTGCCGCCATCGCCCGCGCCTACGCGGCTGAAGGCGCACGCCTGCTGCTGGCCGACCGTAATGCCGCCAGCCTTGCCGAAACCGCCATCGCCTGTCGCAACCTCGGTGCCGAGGTCTTCGAATGCCTGGCCGATGTCGGCACTGTCGAAGGCGCCCAGGCCAGTGTCGACCGTTGTGTCGAACACTTCGGCGGCATCGATATCCTGGTCAACAACGCCGGTATGCTCACCCAGGCGCGTTGCGTCGATCTCTCGATCGAGATGTGGAACGACATGTTGCGCGTTGACCTCACCAGCGTGTTCGTCGCCAGCCAGCGTGCCTTGCCGCATATGCTGGCGCAGCGTTGGGGGCGGATCATCAACGTCGCCTCGCAACTGGGCATCAAGGGCGGCGCCGAACTGACTCACTACGCCGCCGCCAAGGCCGGGGTGATCGGCTTTACCAAATCCCTGGCCCTGGAAGTGGCCAAGGACAATGTGCTGGTCAACGCCATCGCTCCCGGCCCGATCGAGACGCCGTTAGTGGGCGGTATCAGCGACGATTGGAAGCGCGCCAAGGCCAAGGAACTGCCCTTGGGGCGCTTCGGCCTGGCGGACGAAGTGGCGCCCACCGCCGTGCTGCTGGCCAGTGAACCGGGTGGCAACCTGTTCGTCGGCCAGACCCTGGGCCCAAACTCCGGCGACGTGATGCCATGAGCGGGCGATAACCATGTGCGGACTCTGCGGACTGCTCGGCGAAGACCTGCACTGGAGCGACCCCCTGGGCGACGAACTGCCCCGGCGCCGAGAACGCCTGCGCCGGATCGCCGCGATCAACCAGGTACTGGCGGCGTTCCGGCTCAAGGTCGAAGACTTTCAGGGGGCGTCCTACCTGCTGCTGGGCGCTACCGGTAAACAGGCACTGGCCAGCGGGCTGGATCAACTCTGGCAGGCGGCCGAAACCATGCTCGGTCGCCCGCTGGATCCCCTCGACCCCCAACTGCTCGATCACTTGGAAAACAGCCCCCTGTAGGAGCGAGCTTGCTCGCGAAAAACGTCAACGATAACGCGTGTTTTCTGAATGAACGCGGCGCCTGTGAGTTT